>NZ_JBVHLU010000152.1:0-19795 GCF_055558835.1 Embleya sp. NPDC025285 | reverse complement strand
CCCCCCCCCCCCCCCCCCCCCCCCCCCCCCCCCCCCCCCCCCCCCCCCCCCCCCCCCCCCCCCCCCCCCCCCCCCCCCCCCCCCCCCCCCCGCGCACCGCGAACACGGCCCGATCAGGTCGTGGGCACCTCGATGTCGGTCTCCAGTCGGCGGCGCTCCCGCAGCCCCTGGGTGATCGGGTGCCCGTCGCCGAGCTTGCGCCGACACGCGCGCTCGACCCGGACGAACCACTCGCGGGACTCGTCCGCCAGACCGATCTCGCCCAGACTCTGCACCCGGTTGCAGGCCGCGACCAGGGTGTGCGGGTGGTCCGCGCCGAGCAGCACCTCGTACCGCTCGTAGGTCACCCGGTCCAGCTCGGCACACTCGTTCGTCTCGCCCGCCTGGTACAGGTTGTTCGAGTGGTTGAGCGCCGCGGCGAGCGTGAACGGGTGCTCCTCGCCCAGCGATTCGCGCAGGCCCTCGTGGCACCTGCGGCCCAGCGTCATCGCCTCCTCGTGCCGACCGATCGCCCGCAGGTAGGTCGAGAGGTTGCTGCCGCAGCCGTAGGTGAACGGGTGCTGCGCGCCGAACTGCTCGCGGTAGCCCTGGTAGGCGTCCTGGGCGAGTTCGAGCGCCTGGTCGTCGTTGCCCATCGCGTGGTGGTCGGCCGCGAGGTTGACCGCGCAGGCCAGCATGTCGGGATGGGTGGGGCTGAGGTAGGAGCGGTACTTCTCCAGCGTGTCGCTGTCCAGGGACCGGGCGTAGCGCGCGTCCCCGGTCTGGCGAATGGTCACCGCGAGGTTCTTCGAGGTGCGCAGCGCGTCCCGGGTGCGGCCGATCGCCTCCTCGCGGGCCAGCGTCGCCTGCAACACCGCCCGCGAGCCCGGATAGTCGCCCAGTTCACGCAGGTCCTGGCCGACCTGGTTGGCCAGGTAGCAGGTCCTGGGGTGGTCCTCGCCCTGGTTGCGCCGACGCAGGTCGTACGCCGCCTGGTGCACCTCGCGTGCCTCCTCCAGCCGGCCCATCAGGCGCAGCGAGACACCGAGGTTGTTGGCCGCGAGCAGGGCGTCGTTGGTGTCCTCGCCGAAGACCTCGCTGAATCGCCGGTAGTTGTCCCGGTCGGATTCCAGCGCGGTCTGGAAACGACCGAGCGAGCGCAGGTCGCCGCCGTAGCCGCGCCCGGTGATCAGGGTGTGCGGGTGATCCGGGCCGAGCGTCTCGCGCTGCAGCTCCAGGGTGGACCGGTCCAGGTCGTACGCCTTGCGGTAACGCCCCTGGGACCGGTAGACGTTCGCCAACTGCGTACACATCCGCAGCGTCAGCGCGTCGTGCCGGCTGAACGCCGCCCGCCAGCGGTCCAACGCGATCTCGGCGATGTACTGGGCGAACTCCCAGTCGTTGGACCGCCAGGCGAAACGCACCTGTTCGACGATCCAGCGGCGTACGGCCTCCGAGTTGCTCTCCAGCGCACGCGAGGGCACCAGGTGCTTGTAGAGCTCGTCGTAGATCTCCTGGTTGCCCGGGTCGTCCACGTCGCCGGGGGCGCTCGCGGCCAAAATCTCCAGGGCCCGCTCCCGGCGCGCCTGGTTCACGTCCGGCGGCATCTGGTCGCGCAGTACGGCCTGGACCAGCCGGTGCACCTGGATGGTGTCCGCGCCCCGGTCCACCCTGGCCAGCGCGTACCGGCCGAGCTGCTGGAAGATCCTGGGCAACAGCAGGGTGTCGCCGAGCGAGCTGTCCACCTGGGCCAGCTCGCGCAGCACCTCGCGCGAGCGCAGCAGGCGCATCGAGATCGAGTCCGGCGACAGGTACGCGCACAGCTCCAGCAGGCGCACCGCGGCCGGCTGGCGCTCCTTGAGTTCGTCGAGCGAGACGGTCCAGGTCGCGGCGGCCGTGGTCGGGTAGTCCGGCGGCTGGCCCTCCTCCAGGATCGCGGTGACGCGCGTGTTGACCCGCTCCAGGTATTCCTCGACCTGCATCGCCGACTCGGCGAGCCAGGCACCGGCCTGTTCGACCGCCAGCGGCAGGTCGCCCAGCGCGGTGGCCACCTTCTGCGCGTCCGCCTCGGTGAGCGTGGGCACCCGGCGCTGGAGCAGCGCGACGCTCTCGTCCCGGCGGAAGACCGGGACCTCCAACGGGCGGGCGCTGCGCGCCCACAGGTCGTTGCGCGAGGTGACCAGGACGTGTCCGTTGACGCTGCCCTGGGGCATCAGGTCGGCCAGCGAAGCGGGCTCGTCGGCGTTGTCGTAGATCAACAGCCAGCGGTCGTACGGCTCGCCCTGTTGCAGGGTCTGCAACACCGTGGCCGTCGCGTCCGCGACGTTCTCGCCGGTGGGCAGGTCCAGTCGGCCGCCGAGCCGGGCGAGTTGGGCGGCGACGCCCTGGGCCTGCTCGGCGGAGACCCACCAGATGACGTCGTAGTCCGCGGCGAAACGGTGCGCGTACTCGAGCGCGACCTGGGTCTTGCCGACACCGCCCAGGCCGTGCAGCGCCTGGGGCAGTACGGCCGTGGCGCCCTTGGCGAGCTGGTCGCGCAGGCGTTCGAGAATGTCGTCGCGGCCGGTGAACGCCGAGTGCCGGGGCAGCAGGTAGGACACCTTCGGCTTGGTGCCGGGGAACCTGGGGCCGTCCGCGGGCGGTGCCTCCGAGGAGGGTCGGCCGAACGCGGTCAGCAGCGCGTCCCGGCAGCTCTCCTCGGACAGCGAGGACAACATGACCGTCTCGCCCACCCCCGGGTCGCTGTCGAGCACGTCGTCCACCCGCAGCGTGACCACGCTCATCCGGTCGACCGCCGCGAGCCGGCGCAGCGCCGTGCGCATCGCGCTCCAGGTCGGGCTGCTCAGCGAGTCCGCCGAGGAGACCACCACGATGCTGTCCACGTCGCGCAGCTTCTCCAGCGGCGTGTCGCAACCACCGGTGCCGACCACCTGGGCGCCCGAGGCGGTCAGTTGGGCCCGCACCCAGTCGACCCACATCCGGTCCCGGGCGCTGTAGAGGATCCGCACGGTCACCGGGGCGGTGTAGCGGATGCGCTCGAAGCGGCGCAGTTCGCGGCGGCGGTCGACCTCTTCGATCGGGTTGAGCCGGCTGATCGCGCCGTCGGTGAGCACGCCGGTCAGCCGCTCGTACGCGCTCAGCAGGCTGCCTTCCTGCAGCGGTCGGTCGCCCAGCGTGGCCAGGGTCTCCTCGTAGGCGTAGAACGCCTTGTACGGGATCTCCACCTCGCCCCAGTACTTGGCCCGTTCGGCCTCGGATCGATCCGCGACGAATTCCGCGAAGCGCTCGCGGGCGTGGTCGCGGCCGGCTTCGAGCTTGTCCTTCTCGTCGTCCTCGACGCGCATCGGCACGGGCAGGATGCGCAGCGGGCGATCGGCCTGTCGGGCGATCGAGCGGGCCACGTTGACGCCACCGTCGATGGCCTGTTCGTTCAGGGTGAAGCCGTCCACCACGACGTCGGGCAGCAGCGTGGTGCAGATCCCGGCGATGTCGTTGAGGCCGGTACGGCTGTCGATCAGCGCGTAGTCGTAGGACTCGCGCATGTCCTCGCGCAGCGCGTCCAGGAAGCCGATGCCGTGCGGGCTCTCGCAGAAGTCGGCCCAGTTGAAGCCGGCCAGCGTGGCGGCGTACTCGTGGTTCTGTCGGCCCGGACCGAGGAAACGGATCAGGCCGTCGTCGGGGAAGTCCCGGTCGACCTTGACCGCGCAGCCGTCCACCCGGCTCTCCGCGATCCGGGCCGCCTCGATCATCGCGTCCGTGCTCGCGTCGGAGCCGACCACCTTGGCGAACGCGCGGATCATGTCGAGCACGCCGCGCGTGTCCTCGAGCCGCTTGTCGATCAGGTAGGGGTGGAAGTAGCGGTGCAGGCCCGGTGATTCGAGATCCCAGTCCACGACGAGCACGCGCTTGCCTCGGGAGGCCAGGATCCAGGCGACGTTGGCGAGGGCCATCGTGCGCCCGGTGCCGCCCTTGTACGAGTAGAACGTGACGACGGTTCCCGGCGGGTTGTCGCTCATCGTTTCAGTGCTCCTCAACATCGCCACCGGGTCCCCACAGCAACGGGCGGCGAGGGTTGTGTCGGGCCGTGATCCAACGGGGTCGGGCGGGCAGGTCCGAGCCGGTGCGCGCGTGCGGCGGCAGGGTCCGGGCGGCGGTCGCGAACGGCGCGGAGCCGGCGGCCGAGACCCGCGCGGCGGGGCTCGGCCGGGTGCGCACGGTCGGGAAGAGTTCGCGCGCCTCGGCCGGTGGCAGCGGGCGCAGCGGGACGCGGTTGACCTCGACCACCACGCGGGCCAACTCGGCGATCAGGCGCAGGTAGTCGGCCGAGTGGCCCTCCAGCCGCATCAGGTCGAACAGGCCCTGGCGGGCGTAGATCGGACCGAAGTCGTCGTCGGCGCCCAGATCGGGGGTCGGGTGCTCGCCGGGGTGGGGCTCGGTGGCCCGCCAGCGCACGGTGACCATCGCGTCCAGGTGTTCGCCGGTGCGGACCCGGTGGCCGCGCACCCGCTCGGCCATCACCGCCCATTCGCGCATGGCGTCGGGATCGGCGAGGTAGTCGGGCGATGCCAGTACCACGGCCGCGGGAACCGAACACGCGGCCGACGCGTCTGGTGGGGCGCCCGGATCACGATCGCCGCAGGGTGACAGCAGTCCGCGCGCGCCGTTGCGACCGGACGCGTGAGCGGAGACGGCCTGTTCGAGGTCGGCGTGGAAGCGCTCGACGTAGGCACGCTCGTCCCCGCACGACCGACTCGTGAAGAAGACTGGTGTCATCTCGACCCCTGGTGTCGGCGCTTGGTCGCGACGCGCGGTGGATTGCCCTCCCCGACCGTCACTCGTTGTTCCCAGGCTACCCGAGTCCATCACTCGAAGTTACTCCTCGTTACATCAGGTAATCTCATGTTCATCTCTCGTTTCGTGTCGCTCCACTCGTGCCGACTGCCCGCTCACCGGGGTCGCACCGCCTCGATCGCCATTGCGTTCGACCCACGCCCGACGGCCCGATCGCACCCGTTCGGCCGCGTGTCGTGCCGCCTCGGCGGGTACGTCCTCGTGCCACCACGATGCGACGGTGTCCGCCATGGCCCGCACCACCCGTTCGCCGTCCGGGGTCAGTTCGCCCGACCCGCGCAGCGTGTCGATCGCCTCGGCGACGTGCGCGCGGTGCACCGCGAACTCGGCCTGTGCCCGATCCTGCTCCTCCTTGTCCGCGATCTGCCGGCGAACCCGCCAGAAATCCGCGATCCCCAGATGCGCGTAAGCACCCTGCAACAACGCCCCCACCGGTCGGGGATCCAACCGCCAGGGCGCCCGGTACCGGACCGCCGAGCGCACCGAGAGATTCGTGATGTCCTGTATCGCGCCGAGCTTGTTGTGCTGGAACTCGTGAACCAGGGTGACGGCCAGCGTGGTCGGACCCACCTCGGGCGTGAGCGCCAAGCCGCCGAACGCGTACCGAGACGAGGAACTGAAGCTGACTCCCGGCCCGCCGACGACCGGAACCAGCGTGGACAGCGCCGCCGTCATGGCACCCGCGTAGGCTCGGTGAGAGTGTGCCAGCTCACCCCACGCGGACGCGAAATTCCTTTGCAGCGAAGATACTTGGCGTGCGCTCAACCGGGCGGTCGGTTGCCAGCGGTGCACGTCCCGATAGGGATCGACGTCCTCGATGGCCAAGGACGCGGTCAGGCCGGCGGCGGTTGCGGAACACCTGCGGTTGACCTGTCGGCGGGCCACCGAGCGCCCGCCCGTCGACCAGTGCCGTCCGGCCAGCGCGATCCGCCCCGGGTCGCCGGCCACCCGCACCCGGCCCAACGTGGGCAGGTGGGCCCAGCCGCCGACGGTGTGCAGTTCGACCCGGCCGGGCGGGCCGTGCTCGGGGTCGGCGCGCAGCGCGGCGGCGGCGGCGATCGCCCCCAGGTGGCCCAGGAGTCGATCCAGTTCGGCGGGCGACGCGTCGGGGTCGGCGCCACCCAGTCGCAGCAGGCAGCGCATCGCCCAGGCACCGGTGTAGGGGTGCATCAGCACCGTCCTGGCCGCGTCCGGCGCGGTGCGCTGCACGTGCGCGAGCAGGTCGAGGGCGTCGGTCAGGCGCGCGGTGCGCGCGTGCGGCAAGCGCTCACGGGCGGTGGCCACGACCGCGTACACCTGGAGCAGCCGGCGGCTCTCCTGCGCCCGGGCCAGCGCGGACACCGCCTCGAAGTCGCCGTGCCCGGCGGCGAGTCGGTCGAAGGCGGCCCCACCGAGCCGATGGGTGCCGATCATCCGCGCCTCCCCGACCCGGCCACCAGGGCCCGCACGTCGGCCCGCACCCGCGCACCGACGTGGTCGATCAGCGCGCGCAGGTCGGCGCAGTACACGGACGGGTTGTCGAAGCCGTTGTCCGGGCGATACCGGTGCGCCCGCAGCCCGCCGCCACAGGTGCGCACCACCGGGCAGCGCCGACACGTCGCGCTCAGCCCGGCCGCGCCGGCTCCCGCGCGAGCGTACGCCGGCCCGGCGAGCACCGTCGCCGGGTCGTGGCGGAAGACGTCCAGACCGGTCGCCGCCGCTCCGTCGTAGGCGGCCTTGAGCGAGTCCTCGCGCTCGAACGTGCCGTCGGTCTCGATCACCACCGAACCCGGCGGCCCCAGACCCAGGATCTCGCTCTGTACCGCCCGGCCCAGGATCAGATCCACCAGGTCCTCCAGGATCCGTACGCGCGTCTCGCGCACCGGGGCCCGATACCAGCGGTCGAAGACCGCGATCAGCCAGCGCGCGTAGGGGGTTTCGTCCGCTCCGGCACCGGGGGGCGGGAACTCCCAGGTGGCGTGCGGCAGGAGCAGGTCGATCATCGGCGGCGCGTGCGAGAGCAGTTCCTCGTAGGTGGCCACCGGGTCGTTGCGCAGGTCGATCGTGCACAACAGGCCGCCGTACAGGGGTCGGTAGCGCTCGGTGCGCAGCAGGGCGACGGCCCGCACCGCCTCGGCGTGGCTGCCGCGCCCGTCGCCGTGCCGGCGGTGTCGGTCGTGGGCGCGCGCGTCGCCGTCCAACGAGACGCCGACCCGGATCCGGTGCGCCGACAACACCTCGGCGCACCGCTCGTCCAACCGCACGCCGTTGGTCTGCATGGTGAACCGCAGTTCGGCCACGCCCGCCACCGCGGCGCGCAGGTCGCGCGCGATGGCGTCGATCCGCTCCGGTCCGGCGAGCAGCGGTTCGCCGCCGTGCAGCACGATGTCCAGGACCGGCAGGCCGAACCGGCGCGCGTGCGCGCGCAGTCGGCCGCCGAGCGCGTCCACGGTGCCGGCGGCGATCACCCGGGGGCGGTCCCGCCAACTCCGATCCCGGAGTTCGTACACATAACAGTGATCGCACGCGAGGTCGCAGCGGGAGGCGATCTTGACCACGAATTGTCGAAACGGCGTCGCTTCGCTCATCGGCCCTCCCGTGCTAGACCCCGGCGGCGCCGCTCCCGCCCGCCCGGGGATCGTCGTCGTCGGCCGGCCCGCTCGCGTGGGCGGCGCCGGCCGCCTCCACGGGCACGGGGTCGACCACACTCTGGAAGCCGGCGACCACCGCCTCCGAGGGCTCCTCGGACTCGTGGATCAGCCGCCGCAGCGCGGACGCGAGCACGGAGGCCGGCAGGTCGTCGAGGTCGTCGAGACAGAGCCCGTCGAGGTCGGGCAGGGCCGACTCCACGTCACCGCGCTCTCCTTGCACCGCAGGTCCCCCGTTCTCCCGCGTCGCTCGACCGTTCGATTTCCCCCCGCACGGCCGGCGTGTGCCGCTCGCGCGTGCCGTCCGGGTGAAACCCGTACATTCGAGTGCGGAACGTATCGCCACGATTACACAAGCCTTCCTATACTAGCCGGGCCGGGTCGGCCTGCGCGATGCTCTGTGTGGGCAGAGTCGTACACACGAACGGCCGGCATGGGGGCGGCACTTGCCAGACCCGCCGTTCCGGCGCGTGGGTGCCACTCGGCCGTCCTTCGTACGGTGCTCGATCCCGGGGGTCGCTTGGTGGACTACGACTTCTTCACGAGTCACGTCGCCGACCGCGATCCCAAGTGGGCGGCCCGCTTTCACGACGACGTCGAGGCCGAGTTGCGGCGCGGGAGGGAGCGGGTGCGCGCGGCGATCCGATTGCAGCCGACCTTCGGCCCGATCCAGGTGCCGGACGGCGACCCGCCCGCGCAGGCGCGCGCGATGGTCGCGCTGTGCTCGGACGACTACTTCGAGGATCTGGACTGCGGGCGCGACTGGGCGGTGTTCACCGACCGGTTGCGTCGACACGAGTCGATCGTCGGCGTCGCGCCGCCGAGTTTGATCGCGGTGCCCTGGACCACGCTCGAACAACCGCCCCCGGACGCCGTGGGCACGATCGAGTGGCCGGTCGGGATCGCCGGACCGGGCCGCGGCCCGGGCGTGTTCGACATGCTGCGGCTGGGCGGCATCCGCGACCTGGGGTACGTGCGCGCGGTGCGCGCGGTCGCCGACCGGGTGGCCGAGGCGTTGCGCCATCGGCTGGCGCCGCTGACCGTCGTCGAGGCGGACGAGGTCGAGCCGATGTTCGGCAGCCACGAGGCCGGGACGCGCACGCTGCCCGAGGCGCCGCGCCGCTTGCCGATCCTGGAGCCGGTCCCCCCGGCCCGCACCGACCTGGTGATCAGTTATGTGGGCAACGACCTGGCCTGGGCGGACTGGGTCAGCGAGGTGCTCACCTTCGAGGACTACCGGGTCTCGCTCAGCCGTTGGGACTGGAGCGCGGGCGAGAGCTTCGGCAAGGCGATGGCCCGCGCGCGCGGCCTGGGCGAACACGTGCTCGCGCTGTTCTCCGAGCACTACTTCGAGGCCAGGCGGCTGGCCATGGACGAGTGGGAGGAGGCGCTGGGCGACGCGGCCACCGGCGGCAGGCTGCTGCCGATCGTGATCGGCAGCACCCAGGTACCGTCGATGTTCCGCGGCGTGCGACCGGTCGACCTGACCGAGGCGGACGCGGTCGGGCAGCGTGATCTGCTCGTTGACGCGGTGCACCGGTTCGCGCCGTTGCCCGCGCGGAATCCGGGGTCCTCCTGAACGTGTCGGACCCGATACCCCCGCCACCACCGCCACCGAGACCGGCGCGACCGCCCAGGATTCCGCCTCCGCCCCCGCCGCGCTCGCCCACGGACAACCCGCCGGTGTGGCATGTCCCGGGCGCCAGAGGCCGGTTCTACGGGCGTGACAGCACCCTCGCCGACCTGCGCACGCTGATGCAGGTCGAACACCGGGTGGTGCTGCGCCCGCAGGACGACCTGCCGGGCATGGGCACCACCCACCTGGCCCGCGAGTACGCCTATCGGCACCGGCACCTGTACGACGTGGTGTGGTGGTTCGACTGTGCCGCCCGGGCCGGCGAGAGCGGCGTCGCGTTCGTGCATCGGGCGCTCGGCCAACTGGCCGACCTGGGCCGGCGGGTCGACCAGCAGGTCGGCCCCGGGCACGAACTGCGCTCGCGGGAGGGCTGGTTACTGGTCTTCGACGAGGTGGACCGGCCCGGACTGATCGGCGAGATGATCCCCACCGGTCCCGGCCACGTGCTGATCACCAGCACCGATCCGCTGGCCCGCCACCTGGGCAGCACGGTCGATCTGCCGCCGCTGGACCGGGGTTCCTCGGTACTGATGCTCTTCGACGCGCATCGCGGATTCGAGCTGGAGATGGTCACCGCCGAGGCGATCGCCGCGTTCGTGGGCGATCGGCCGGCCGCGATCGCCCGGATCGCCGAACTGTTCGCCTCCGGCGAGGTGTCGCCGGAGGTGACGCTGGAACTGCTGCGCTTCGGCAACATGGCCAAGCTGTCCCGGACCATCCCGCAGAACCAGGTGGTCTACCTCGCCGACCTGTTCCTGGCGGTACGCGGCCTGCGCGCGCCGGACACGTGGTCGATCTGGCTGGACCTGTCCGAGGACTACCTCGAACACCAGTTGCTGCACCGGCACATGACCGACGCGCGGTCGATGCTTCTGCACATGATCCGCACCCTGGTCAACGGGCCGGAGCCGATCCATTCGCTGCAGTGCCTGTGCCGCGCGCTGCACGACGTGTTGCCCAACACCCAGGGCGTCGAGGAGGTCTGTCGCGCGATCGAGAACCTACCCGGCTGAACGGGTGGTTCCGCCCACCCTTCCGGTCGAGCGGCCGAATCCGGCCGGCGGGTGCGCGATGCTGGTGCCCATGGTGAACGACGGGGAGCACGGGGGCGACACGGTGCGCTACTTCATCAGCCACGCCGGTTCGGACACCGCCTGGGCGGAGTGGATCGCGGGGCAACTCCTTCAGGACGGCCTGGAGGTCGAACTCGACGCGTGGGACTGGGCCACGGGCGAGAACCTGACCACCCTGGTCAGTCGCGCGCTGGACAACGCGGGACACATGATCGCGCTGTTCTCCCCGGCGTACTTCGTGCCGGAGCGCTGGACCACCGTCGAGTGGACCGCGATGTCGGACGCGCTGCGCGGCAGCGGGCGCCGGCTGATCCCGCTCGTGGTGCACGAGTTGGACCGCGAGGCCATCCCGTCCGTGCTGCGGCCGTTGCTGCGCAAGACGCTGTACGGCAAGTCCGAGGAGGACGCGCGCGAGGAGCTGATGGCGGCCGTCCACGGGCCGTCCCGGCCGACCGAGCCACCGGCGTTCCCGACCCCGCGCACGGGCGGAACGGGCGGCATGGGCGGCACGGTCCCGGCGCCGCCCGGACCGCCCGCGCCCCGGCTGCCGGCCGCGCCCGTGCTCCGGCGCACGATCACGGCCGGGCAGATCCGGGCGCTGACCGACGCGATCCTGGCGGTGCCCAGGATCGCCCGCACCGACCTGTGGAACCTGTGGCTGGATCTGGCCGAGAGCTACTACGAACACCAGTTGCCCCGCGAGCAGATCGCCGCGCCGCGGATCATGCTGCTGCGGCTGATCCACGACCTGTCCACGCTCGCCGAGCCGGCACCGGCGCGCGCACTGGACGCTCTGGTACGGGCGCTGGAGGACGTACAGCCGACCGGACCCGAAATCGAACACGTCCGCGCGTTGTTGGCCGAGCTGACCCGTCCGGCCGACGCGGCCGAGCAGTCCTCCTGAGTAAAGGCCGCGCGCGGCCCGTCACTTGCCGAGTCGAATCCGCCGGGTCGGCGTCAATCTCCGTACGCGGCACGCCGGCGCCGCTCGTAGGCCCGCCGCCAGCCCGCCCGCCACAGCAGGGCCGTGCCGGGCGGGATCCAGCGCAGCACGCGCCGCCGCTCGGCGTCCGTGGCGTGGTGCAGGTGGAAGGCGACGAGCGCGGGCAGGTCGCGGCCCCAGACCCGCACCGTGCGGGTCGGCATCCGTCCGTCGGGCGTGGCCCGCACGTGCAGGCGCATCAGCGGAAACAACTGGTGCTCCTCGGCCAGGCTGTGCCGGGCCACGAGGTCGTACAGCCGCCCGATCGCGGGCGAGCGGTCGCGCAGCGGCACGCTCACATCGGCGGCACGGCGCATCGCGTCCTCCAGGGCCGAGTGGTCCACCTGGAACGCGGTCACGGTGCGGGCGGCGCGCGGCGAGCCGGCGCGCACCCACGGGTACAGCACGGTGTGTTCCTCGCGGTGATGCGCGCGCAGAAAGCGCAGCACCAGGGCGAGATGCTCCTCGACCGCCCGCACGCGCAGGATGTCGACCGGATCGAGGTGTCGGGTCACCTCGGTCAGTCGGGCCAATTCCTCACGCAGACCGCGGTGCGCGACGTAGCCGGGAGTGAGGTCGAGAGTGGGGGCGCGGGAGGGGGTTCGGGTGGGGGACGCGGGTGAAACGGTGGTCGTCGACACGGGGGCCGCCTCGGGGGCATGGAAAGGGGGAGCCTCACACCGTAAGGGCACCTGGTAGGTGTTCCGCACCGATGCAAGGAGTTTTCCGGCCATTCCCCTTCGACGCCCGTTTCCGGTCCGATACCGGCCGAGCCGATACCGAACCGGAACGTCGGTTGTCGTTTTTCTTGCGCCCCGTCCGCGCGCTACTTCTTCAGGTTCGGGATGGTCCAGTCGATCGGCTTGTGCCCCATGGTCTCGAGCGCGGCGTCGATCCGGGAGAACGGCTTGCTGCCGTGGAAGAGCTTCGCGGACAGCGGCGACGGGTGCGCGCCCTGCACGATGGTGTGCTTGGCGGTGTCGATCAGCGCCGCCTTCTTCTTCGCGTGCCCGCCCCACAGCACGAACACCACCGGTTCGTCCCGGTCGTTCACCGCCTTGATCACCGCGTCGGTGAACTTCTCCCACCCGCGGCCCTTGTGCGACGCGGCCTCGTGCGCGCGCACGGTGAGCACCGTGTTCATCAGCAGCACGCCCTGACGCGCCCACGGCATCAGGTAACCGTTGTCCGGGATCGGCAGGCCGATGTCGGCGTGCATCTCCTTGTAGATGTTGCGCAGCGACGGCGGGATCCGCACCTCGGGCCGCACCGAGAAGCACATGCCGTGCGCCTGGTTGTCGTCGTGGTAGGGGTCCTGCCCGACGACGAACACCCGGACGTCCTCATACGGCGTCGCCTCCAGCGCCGCGAAGACCTCTTCGTCCGGCGGGAAGATCTGGTGTTCCTTGCGTTCCGCGTCCACGTACGCGGTCAGCTCGGCGTAGTAGGGCTTCGCCAACTCCTCCGCGAGCACGGGCTGCCAGGACTCGGGCAACGTCTGCACAGCAAGAACCTCCACACGAGGGCGCAACGCCCATGGATCCAAGTGGGATCCAACGTAGCCGCTCGCCCGGACACCCCGGCCCGCACCCAGTGGATCGGTGCGGGCCGAGCCGACCGAAGTGTGACGTGTCGACCGTCTCGTCCGCGTTGCGCTCGACGCCCTCGCCCGGCGTACGGGCGGACGGCCTCGTCGCGCTTACGCCTCGACGGTCTCGTCCGGCTTCGGGTCCGGCTTGTAGCACAGCTTCATCAGGAGCGCGGCGTTCGCGACGCCGACGCCGGCCGCGAACAGGGCCGGGCGCAGGCCCGACCTCTTGCGGCCGATCAGCGCGTCCACCGAGTACTTGCCGTTGCCCAGCGCGGCCAGCGCGACCGCGGCGCCGCCGACGACCGCGGTGTACTCCCAGCCGCCCTTGAAGACGAAGAAGCCCTTGCCCTTGTGGTCGGTCGCCGCGGCGACGCTCATCAGGCCCACCGTCGCCGCCGCCGGCAGCGGGTTGGCCACGCCGAGCGCTATGCCGACGCCGGCCGCCATCTCGGTGCCGGCCGCGAGGCGCGCGTGCACCTCGGCGGGCTTGAGCCCGAGCGATTCGAACCAACCGGTGGTGCCCGCGAGGCCGCCGGGGCCGGCGACCTTGTTGTAGCCGTGCGCGAAGAGCATCGGACCGAGCGTCGCGCGCAGCACGAGCGCAGCCACATCGCGGCCTTCGGCCGCCGCCGCGACCTTATTCTTCCTGCCGAACATTGCCCACCTCATCAACTGACGCATCGTCACATTCGTGTGGGCAACCTACCCGAACACACGGCCCGGGCGAGGACCGGGCGCCCGGGACCGATCGCCTCACCCGCCGGATGGACCGATCCCGGCTCGCTCGACACCCGCGACCGAAACGACCTCGGCACCGGCACCGGCACCGGCACCGGCACCGGCACCGGCCATCCTGGGCACCACGACGGGCGTGCCGTCGCCCGGCGCGCGCAGGATGTCCGCGTCCACGTCGTACAACGCCCGCACCAGCGCCGCGTCGACGACCTCGCGAGGCGGCCCGGAGGCGACCACCCGGCCGTCGCGCATGGCGACCAGCACGTCCGCGTATCGGGCCGCCGAGGGCAGGTCGTGCAGCACCATCACCACCGTGCGCCCACCCGCCGCCACCTGCCGGACCAGGCCCAGCACCTCCACCGCGTGCCCCAGGTCCAGCGCCGAGGTCGGTTCGTCGAGGAGCATCACCGGCGCCTCCTGCGCGATCACCATGGCGACCCAGCAGCGCTGCCGCTGCCCGCCGGAGAGCCGGTCCACCCGCCGATCGGCCAGGTCGAGCACACCGGTCGCGGTCAGCGCGTCCCGGCAGACCCGCTCGTCCGCGCGCGACCACTGACGGAACAGTCCCTGGTGCGGATGCCGCCCGTAGCGCACCAGGCCGGCCACTGTGACCGCCTCCGGCGCCGTCGGGTTCTGCGGCAACAAACCGACCCGGTGCGCGGCCTGACGCGGCTTCAGTCGCCAGATGTCGTCGCCGCCGACGGTGACCCGACCCGAATCCGGCTTGTGCAGGCGGGCGATCGAGCGCAGCAGGGTGGACTTTCCGCAACCGTTGGGCCCGACGATCGCGACGACACTGCCGGCGGCCACCGCCAGATCCACGCCCGACACGGCACGATGCCCCGGATAACCGGCGTGCAGATCTTCCACGAGCAGTTCCATGGGCGGACCCTCCCGACCGTACACAGCGAATGTAAGGCGAGGCTAACCTAAGTGATCGTGCCGCCGGCACCGCCGGCCCGGTCAGCGGCTCCCGATCTCCCGGAACCACTGGGCGCCGACCCGTCCGGTCCGGTCCGCGAACAGCAGCGCGTCCCGGCCGTGCCACGCGAGCGCGGTCACCGGCGCCGAGACGTGCCGGCGGGCCAGCGGGGTCGGCGCCTTGCGGGCCGAGCCGGCGCGCACGTCCCACACCACGAGCATGCCGTCGCCGCCCGAGGTGGCCATCAGTCCGCCGCCGCCCGGCCGCCAACTCGGCGCGCACGCGTGCGGTTGGGCGGGCAACCGGCGCGGGCGCGGGCGCACGCGGCCGCCGCGGGCGGCGAGATCCCACACGGTCAGGCCGGCCGAATCCTCGGCGGCGAGTCGGTGTCCGCCGCAATCCAGCGCGAGCCCGGCCACCGGCGCACTGCCGACCGCGCCGAGGTCCTCGTGCGTACCGCCCGCGCCGCGGATGTGCACACCCGGCGCGTCGCCCGCCGCGCACAACCACGCGCCGTCCGGCGCGCCCGCGAGCACCCGCACCGGAATCGGGTAGGTCCACACGTTCGTCCGCCCGCGCGGCCCGTACATGTGCACCTCGCCGCCGAGCGCGACCGCCAGCCCGCCGACCGAGTCGACCCAGACCACGTCGTCCACCTGGACCGGACCGTCCACCGCGCGCCAGGACTCGGTTCCGGTATCGCCCGCGTAGACCCGTACCGCGCCGCCGAAGGACACCGCACACCGATTGCCCGCGGACCACGCGAACCGCGCGGGCAGGCCCGGTGTACGCATCAGCAGCGCGCCGTCGGTGACCCGCCACAGCGCGTATCCGGTGGGGCCGGCGAGCGCGACCACGGTGCCGTCGGGCGAGAAGCCGGCGCGGTACACCCCGCCGGGCAACACGATCCGGCCCTGGAGTTGCCCGGTCGCCGCGTCCAGCAGCCGAACCCCACCGGCGGCTCCCGCGACCACGCACAATCCACCCGACAACGCGACGGCGGACGGTACGTCGTCGATCCCGTGCTCCCAGCCCAGCCCCGTACGTGTCGCCATGACAGTCATCGCGGCTCCCTTGTTCGCGGGGCGATCCTTGCGCCTTCGTGTTTCGACCAGGAAAACTCTCAGGTCGAGGCCGGTTTCCCTGGGTTCGGCGAGTCTGCTAGTAAGACGACCGGACCTGTTCGCCGATGGATCGGATCACACCGTTGAGGACCCTCGAAGGCACGGCGTCGACCGCGGCGGACATCGCGGGCGCCAGCGGGAACGAGCCGACAATCCTGGTCGCGGGCCTGATCCTGGTCGCGGCCGGTGCCCTGCTCGCGCTCGCGGGCCGCCGCCGGTTCGCGGACGACCCGGACGGGGCGGAGGACGGGTACGACGAGGACCTCGCCGACCCCGCCGCGGCCCCCGTCCCGGCGACCGCCTCCGCACCCGCGCCCGTACCGGTGCCCCTGGCGGTCGGCCGAGCGGCGGAACGACCCGCTACGGAACCGGAGTCGACGGACACGGCCGCGGCACGGACGGAGGGCGCTCCCGCGGCGGGATCGGGAACCGCGAAGCCGGACACGTCGGACGCGAGCGCACCGGAGCCGGACAGGGCCGAGCCGGGTGAGGCGGCCGACGAGCCGACACCTGCTTCGAAGCCGGACCCGGATTCCGCACCCGAGCCCGGGTCGGAACGGGACCGGAACCAGGACCCGGCACCGGGCCCGAATCAGGACCCGGATCAAAGCGGGGAGTCGGAGCCGACGACCGAGTCCGTCCCGGAGCCGACGGCCGACGGCGAGGCCGATGCCAAGACTGCCTCGAAGTCCCCACCCACGCAGGAGTCCAAGCCCGACACCGGCCCGAAGTCCCCGCCGAAGCCCGGGACTACATCCGAGGCCGAGCCCGCGCTCACCCCCACCGCCGAGCCCACGTCGGCACCCGATGCCGATCCGCAGACCGACCCCACTCCGCCGGCCGACCCCGAATCCGCGCCCGAATCCGGCCCGGACAAAGGCCCCTGACCCTTCGTCACCTCACCGCCCGGCAACCCCCGAGCGGTGAGGCGGCACGCCGCACGTCAACCCGCGACCCGCCCCTGTGCCCGACGCCGGACTCGGCGACCCGCGCACCTCCCCGCCCGCGCTCACCCGCGCGCAACGCCGCCCGTGTGCGCCACGTCGCCCGTACGCTCCGGCGCGAGTTCGTTCCTCGGCCACTCGCGTCCCTCGACGTTCTCGACCGACCGGTTGAACCGGGTCAGCACCTCGAACAGTTCACGCCGCTCGCCCTCGTCCCAGGACGCCAGGACACGCTCCAGACCGTGGCAGTGCGTCGCCCGCTCCCCCGCGAGCCGTTCCGCGCCGCCCTCGGTGATTCGCAGCTTGCGGGCGAGCCCACCGTCCGGGTCCGCGATTCGCTCCGCGTCGCCGGCCCGCAACAGCGCGGCCACCTGGCGATTCACCGTGGAGGTGTCGAGCCGAAACGCTTCTGCGAGTTGTCCGATCGACATCGGCCCCTCGACCTCCAGGCGGGTCAGCAGCAGGTAGGCGGAGCGCTCCATGCCGTCACCCCGCCGCTTGCCCATGACGTGGTGCCGAGCGATCAGCATCAGCTCCCGCTCGATCCCTTCCAACACGTCCACTCCCGCCTTCACACCAATGCGCCGTCCCCACGACCCTAGCGCTCGCCCCAGGCAATGTGCACGATACACATGATGTGTATCGTGCACATTTGTTGACCGCGACAGGTCGACCGCGGCAGGTCGCCTACGGCACGTCGACCGCGCCGGGTCGACCACGGCAGATCGACCGCACCATTCACCCGGCGAACCCTGGAGGCAGTCCGTGACCGGTCCGAGCGGCATATCCGAGCCGAGCCCTGCGGGCGCTCCCGCTCACCCGCCCGGACCCGTGGACCGGGCCGGGTCGGTGGTGGCGGTGCTGGCCTTCTGCGGCGTGGTCGTGGCGCTCATGCAGACCCTGGTCGTGCCGCTGCTGCCCGACCTGCCCAGGCTGCTCGACACCTCGCCCGCCAACGCGTCCTGGGTGGTCACCGCGACCCTGCTCTCCGGCGCGGTCTGCACCCCGGTGATGGGCAGGCTCGGCGACATGTTCGGCAAGCGCCGGATCCTGATGGTCAGCCTGAGCCTGATGGTCGTCGGCTCCGTGTTGTGCGCGCTGTCGGACTCACTGCTCCCGATGGTGATCGGTCGCCTCCTCCAGGGCGCGTCGTTCGGCGTGATCCCGCTCGGCATCAGCATCATGCGCGACGAACTCCCGCCCGCGAAGCTGGGCTCCTCGATCGCGCTGATGAGCGCGACGCTGGGGATCGGCGGCGCGATCGGGTTGCCGGTGGCCGCGCTGATCGCGCAGCACGCCGACTGGCACATGATGTTCTGGGCGGCCGGCGCGATCGGCGCGTTGGACGTCGTGCTGGTGCTGCTCCTGGTCCCCGAGTCGCCGGTCCGCCTGCCGGGCCGCTTCGACTTCGCCGGTGCGGCGGGCCTGTCCGTCGGGTTGGTCGCGCTCCTGCTCGTGATCACCAAGGGCGCCGACTGGGGCTGGGGCGGCGCGACCACTCTGGGCCTGCTCGCGGTCGCGGTCGTCGTACTGCTCGGCTGGGGATGGCTCGAACTGCGGACCGCGCAACCGCTGGTGGACCTGCGCATATCGGCAAAACCGCAGGTGTTGTTCACCAACCTCGCCTCGGTCGTGGTCGGCTTCGCGATGTTCGCCCAGTCGCTGGTGTTCCCGCAGGTGCTGATGAACCCGGAGAACACCGGTTACGGGCTGGGCAGGAGCATGGTCGTCGCGGGTCTGTGCATGGCGCCGTCCGGCATCGTGATGATGCTGGTGTCCCCACTGTCCGCGCGGCTGTCCGCCGCCTACGGGCCGAAGGTCTCGCTGCTGGTGGGCACTCTGGTGATCGCGATCGGCTACGCGCTCTCGGTGTTCATGCTCGACGCGCTGTGGAAGATCGTCGCGATGACGGTGGTCTCGGCGCTCGGCGTCGCGCTGGCGTACGCGGCGATGCCGTCGCTGATCATGCAGGCCGTACCGATCGGCGAGACCGGTTCGGCGACCGGTCTGAACACGCTGATGCGCTCGATCGGCACCTCGACCTCCAGCGCGGTGATCGGCGTCGTGCTGGCGAACATGACGATGCGCGCGGGCGGACGCGAGTTCCCCTCGCACGACGCGTTCGTGACCGCGTTGTGGTTGGGTTGCGGAGCGGCCGTCCTGGGCCTGCTCGTGGCGCTGTTCATCCCCGGACGCAAACCGGTCGAAGCCGCGCACATCCCGGCGCCGAAGCGAACGGACGACGCCGAGGCGGTCCCGACAGCGGGCTGACCGCTCGGTAATTCCCCCGTCACACATGGCCAGAACCCGCCCGGGTAGCCGATGCTCGTAAGTCCACCCCGGCGCCGACCACCCCCTTGGGAGACCGCCACCCCGACTCCGCCTCTCGACAGGGAGACACGATGAGCCTTCCCACCTTCCGCGGATCACGCTCCTCCGCACCCGATCCGGCCCCCGGACACGGGTGGACCACCGAGACCGACTGGCAGCGGCAAGCGTTGCCGAGCGCGCTGCCCGAGGACTGGCCGATCCTGGCCGGCGGTCTCGTGGTGGTCGCGGCGCACCCGGAGGACGCGCTCCTGGGTGTGGGCGGGCTCATCTCCCGTGCGGTGGCGGAGGGTTCGCGGGTACGGGTGGTCAGCGTCACCGACGGCGACGCGTCCCACCCGGGCAGCCGCTTACCGGGCTCCGTACTCGCCGCCCGCCGGGTGCGCGAGTCCGACCGCGCGTTCGCCACGATCGTCGGCAATCCCGGCGGAGTGGCCCCGGTCGAGGTGATCCGGCTGCGCGTCCCGGACCGGGCGGTCACTACGCACGAACGCGACGTGGTGGACCGCCTGATCCCACTCGTCGCCGACTTCGCGCTGTGCGTGAGCAATTGGCGCGAGGACGGCCTCGCCGATCACGAGAGCACCGGGCGCGCGGCCGACGTCGCGGCCCGCGAGACCGGCGTCGCACTGCTGGAGTTCCCGCTGCGGATGTGGCAGTGGGCGCGACCGCAGGACAGCCGGGTGCCCTGGAGCCGGGCCCTGCGCGTCGACCTGACCGAGGTGCAACAGGCGCGCAAGGAACGGGCGTTGTCCTGCCTGGCCTCACAGATAGCGCCGCTGGTCCCGGGCCGCGACGACCGGGTGCCGCTGCCCCCGGAGAAACTCGCCTACTTCCGCCGCCCCTTCGAGATCGTCTTCCGCTGACCCGGGCGCCGGAGTCGAACAGCCGGTGGGGGGGGGGGGGGGGGGGGCCCCCCCCCCCCCCCCCCCCCCCCCCCCCCCTCCTCCCGCCCCCCCCCCCCCCCCCCCCCCCCCCCCCCCCCCCCCCCCCCCCCCCCCCC
>NZ_JBVHLU010000151.1:19852-20048 GCF_055558835.1 Embleya sp. NPDC025285 | reverse complement strand
ACATCCAAAACCATCCCGCGCTCCTCAACGGCTTCCTCGCAGCAACCGACCTGACATGACGAACCAACAACAACCGAATCCGCAAAGCTCAGTAGACCAGGCGCGACGGTACATCAACGAGACTCGCAGCCTGCTCCACGCCGATGACAGGCGGGGCGAAGCCGCCTCGCTGCACATGCTCGCCGAGATCGCACGG
>NZ_JBVHLU010000151.1:0-19759 GCF_055558835.1 Embleya sp. NPDC025285 | reverse complement strand
CGCACGGCGACAGGGCGACCTCACGCTCGCACAGCAACACGGCGACAAGGCCCACGCCCTCTACTGCGCCCTGGACGACCGAAACGGCAAAGCCAACACGCTACACACACTCGCCGAGATCGCACGGCGACAGGGCGACCTCACGCTCGCACAGCAACACGGCGACAAGGCCCACGCCCTCTACTGCGCCCTGGACGACCGAAACGGCAAAGCCAACACCCTACGCACACTCGGCGAGATCGCGCGGCGGCGGGGCGACCTCAACCTCGCACGGACCCAATTGGAGAGGGCTGCCGACCTGTACGACGCCTGCGGGCTGCCTTCCTGGGCGGAGCGATGCCGACGGACAGTGCGCGAGTTGTAGGACATCGCGAACCCCGGATCCGTCGGGCCGGCACCGACCGCGTGATCAGAGCCGAGCGGCACTCCAGAGACTCCGGGCTGCCCTGGCCCCATAAGCGCTTTCGGCTGCGGCCGAGCCACCACAGACTCACCCATGCAGTCCCACGTCGACTGACGGAACGAACAGGAAATTCCATGTCCGAAGCGGCGGCGCGGGTCCTTGGCACCCGACGTGGCGTTCGCGACACTGTTCCCGCCCGGTCGCCCCGGCGAACCTCACCAACCCGACTGCCGCTCAGGTGTCCCGCGCCGGCCCAGGTTCTCCCACATGTCGGCAAGTTCGTAGTCACGCCGCCACGTGGCGGTGATACCCGTACGATCCCGATGGCGTGCGGTGATCTCGGCGAGCAGTGCCCGGGCCGCACCTGAGTGGCGGCGCGTGTTGTCAACGCACAGGTGCGTCAGTCTCACATGTTGCATCGGAGGCCCGAACAGGGCGTATCCGATGAGCTGTTCGCCGTCCAAGGCAGCCAGCAGAGTCCCGGTCGGCGCTGTTTGGCGGCAGGCCACTGGCTCCAGGAGTCCCAAGGTCTTCGTGTTGCTGGCTATGACGGTCTGCCGCGGCCCCACCCGCACGGCCCGAGTTGACCCCAGATGGTTGCTGTTTCAAGGACGGTCTGAAGTGGCCCCGCCGCTTGAACTGGGCGGATACCGCTGGGTGGGGCCGGTTCGATCCGTCATCGAACATCGAGCATCTGGACGCCGTGAGGGACCACGCGCTGAAACTGGCTCTGGTCGCCCAGAACCGCACCCTCGTCCAGGCGGGCTTGCAGTCCGACCGCTGGTATGCCACTGATGTGATTGTGGAGGCCCTGGGGACCGTCAGGGATCTCTGGCGTCACACACCTGCACACGCGGGCTATTTCGGCGTATGCGAGCGACTGATGGACATCCTCGACAGCTTGCATCGGATGGAGATCGAGGACTTCGGAAAGCGAGAGCGAGGGCAACTGTGGTCGCCCGTCGAGTCCGAGATGTACGCTGCCTGGCTCGCGGAATCCGTGGTTCGAGCAGTCGAGCTCGCGGATGGTGTCTCGCTCCATGCCGGGTTGACGGTGGGCCGCATGCTCGGGCTCGATCCTTCGCCGGACGAGTCCGTGCTCAGGGCCCTGCTCGATGACTTCACCACCTGTGATCTGCGCGGTGCGGATCTGAGCGGCGTCGACCTGGCGGGCGTTCGTTGGACCGAGTACGGCACACGGTGGCCGAGCGGGGTCGATGTCGAAGATCTCAAGTGCCGCTCGGACGAGGCACCCGAGAGGAGGGGCGTCTACATCGTCCGATCCGGCACGGCAACGATCACCGACCGCGTCGGCCTGTAGCGACCCGATGGGCAAGCGAGACGGACGTTCGGCCGTGGTGCGGCACCTTGTTCCGCGACACGGCCGACCAGCCGAGGTCTCACGCCGGCCGATGGTGCGGTTCCCACTCATGCGGGCGATTCCCTGTCACGAGTGACACCGATCCGTGACCGCCCGTGTCAGGAATTGTCCTCGTCGTGACGGGGAACTGCGTCAGACTTGCCCGATGGTGGGAATCAGCGGGGGGACCGCAGCAGGAGTCACGATCACCCAGGTCGCGCTGAAGGACGAGGCGCTGATCCGAGAGGTCATCGCCCTCGGCGACCGCAACACGAAGACCCTGGGGCTCCTGGTGCCGGCGGCTTACCGCCAAGCAGCGCAGGCGGGGACGCTGCTGGCGGCCTTGGACGGCAAACAGCTCGTCGGATATGCCCTGTTCGGGCTTCCGAGGCAACACGTGAGGCTGACGCACCTGTGCGTGGACAACACGCGCCGCCAATCAGGCGTGGCCCGGGCACTGCTCGCCGAGATCACCGCACGCCATCGGGATCGTACGGGCATCACCGCCAAGTGTCGGCGTGACTACGAACTCGCCGACATGTGGAGGAACCTGGGGTTCGAGTACCGCGGCGAGAAGACCGGCCGCGGCAAGGATCGCCATCCCCTGGACGTGTGGTGGCTCGACCACGAACACCCGGACCTGTTCAGCACGGCGGAGCCCACCGCCCTGGTGAGGGTGGCCGTCGACTTCGACGTCTTCGCCGACCTGCACGCCGGGGACGAACGCCCCGGGCGGGAGGAGTCGCGCGCGCTCTTGGCGGACTGGCTCCAAGGCGACCTGGAACTCGTCCTGACCGCAGAGCTGTTTCAGGCGATCAGTCGAATTCGGGACGGTGCGGAACGCAAGAGGCAGAACGGTGCCGCCGCCGGATACCCGTATCCGCGCGTGAATGCCGCCGAAGCCGCAACGGTGGCCCGGGAGATCGTCGAGGCGGTACGCAAGCGGCTGGGTATCGACCTGCAGCCGCAAGACGACAGCGACGTCCGACACATCGCCGAGGCGTCCTGCGCGGACGTGCGATACCTGGTCAGCCGCAACGAACGCCTCCTGCGGCTGTCCGACGTCACCACGGACGTGTGCGGAGTCCGCATCATCACCCCGTCCGAGGCGACGCTTCAGATCGACGACCTGCTGCACGCCCAGATGTATCAGCCCGCGAGCCTGTTGGGCACCTCCCTGCGGATCGAGCCCTTTCGGGCCGACACCGACAGCGCACTCCTCGACTTCCTCGACAAGGAAGGCGGGGAGAAGCGCTCCGACTTCACCCGCCTCCTGCGAACCCTGCCCGAGCCGGGCGAGATCAGCGACCGACGCCTGGTCCGCGAACCCGCCGGTCGCACCCTGGCCGTGTACGCCGGATACCTCGACGGAACGGTCCTGGCCGTCCCACTCCTGCGAACGGCCCGACACAACCTGGAGCCCACGCTCGCCCGCCAGTTGCTCTTCCTGCTGCGCAAACGATGCCGCGACCTCGGCGGACGAGTCCTCGTCCTGCGGGACCGCCACCTGTCCGAGACCGTGCGTCAGGCCGCGTTGGAGGAGAGGTTCCACCCCGCGAACGACGGGCTGGCGACCCTGGTGGTCAACGCCTGCGGCACCGCCGCCCAAGTACGCGCCGCCGCCATGACCGCGGCGGCCGGCATCGGCTGGGACGGCCCCGAAGTCCCCAACCTTGCACCACGTCTGTCGGCGATCGCCACCGCGGCCGTCGAGCAGGCATGGTGGCCGGCGAAGATCTGCGACTCGCTGCTCCCGACGTTCGTCGTGCCGATCCAACCGAAGTGGGCGACACCGCTGTTCGACGAGCCGGCCAGCCTCGTCCCGCGCGACGACCGGCTGGGGATCAGCCGCGAACACGTCTACTACCGAGGACCCAACCCCCGAGGGCAGGTCGCACCGGGCCGCCTGCTCTGGTACATGAGCGGCTCCGGCAAGCAAGGCAGCGTCGCCATCGGGTGCTCGCGCCTCGACGAGATCCTGCGCCAGCCCGCTGAGGCCACCTACGCACGATTCAGGTACCTGGGTGCCTACGGCCGCGACGATGTCCTGGAGGCAGCCAACGACGGTGTGGTGGAAGCGTTGAGGTTCTCCGACACGGAAATGTTCGCTCATCAGGTGCCATTGCGACGACTCAAGGCGATCGCGGCGGGCATGGGTCAGCCCTGGCCCGTACAGTCACTGACGAAGATCAGCAGCGAACTGTTCGAGGCCGTGTATCGAGAGGGGCGACCAGCACGTGAGTGACGGCGAAGAACGGGCCATGCTCTTGTCCGTCCACCCGCGTTACGCCACCTCCATCCTCGGCGGCGGCAAGACCGTCGAACTGCGCAGGCAGCGAGTCGCGGTCCCCGAGGGCACGTCCATGGTGCTGTACGCGACGTCGCCGACGAAGGCGATCGTCGGCACCGCGAGAATCACCGCCGTCCACATCGACACCCCAAGACGCGTGTGGACACGGCACCGGCGCCAGACCGGGGTCACCCGCGCCGAATACGACCGCTACATGGAAGGCGCGGCCCAAGCATCCGCCGTCGTGGTGTGCAACCCCCAACAGATCACAACACCCATCCCGCTGGGCTTTCTGCGCTCATCGGGGTCCTTCCAGCCCCCGCAAAGCTACCGCTACATCGGTACGAAGGAGCTGTGGGAGCTGGTCGCGGGCCACACGAGCGCCGACGAGCTGATGACACAACTCGGCGTGAGCAACATCGTGGCCCGCTGATCCAGGCACTCACCCGCCACCTCCGAGATGCCAAGGCGCAGTCGGAACCGTGTCATCACCGCGCGGTCCTGCGTGCGTGGAAGAGGGTGCCGCAGGACGAGGCAGGAAGCTCCGCGCCCGTGCGCCTGGCGTTGGGCGGACACTGCCGCAAGGCCCTCAAGTGCATATGCACGTGCAGATTTTGAGGTAATCCAGGGGTTGCGTGCGCCTCAGCGTTCGAATTCCGGCGTGGCCGCCGGCGACTGACAAACATGGTTCACGCACCAAGATCGATCGCGAAATGATCGCCTTCTTTCGCCGTCTGCTCATTGGTCTTCGTTTTGTCGCCGACCTGGCGTATTGGTCGTACTTATCAGGGGCCCACTCGGATGGCCCTGGATTCCGTGTCAGCGCAGGTGCACGTGCATCGCCGGAATCCGGCGAAAGTTCGCCCGGATCAGGTTGTAGCGTCTTTTTCCGTTACAGCAGTAGGCCCCGGGCGGCGTCATACTCGCCGTCCGGGGCCCGTTCCGATCGGAGCATTCCCATGCGCGACCAGATGTTTCGAAGGGTTTTTCACCGCCCCTCGGTAGCCCACGAACCTACCATTCCATGGGCCGCCGCCCGCGAAACGTACGGTATTGCCATTTTGAGCGCGTGGATTCGCCTGGATCTCGCGGTTGCCCTGGTGGCCGTGCCGTGGGCGGTCGCCAGCGAGGGCGTTCTCGATCCTGCCAGAGCGGCGTTCCTGTTGGCGTTGACGGGGGTGGCCGGGCGGTCCGCCGTTGGCTGGACGCGGCTGACTCGCCTCTGACTTTCCGGTGTCCGTTCCCGGGCGCCGGCCCGGGAACGGACACCGGAGGCCGTGTGCATGTGATGAGGGCGGGTCGGGAGGGGCGGGTGTGGGTGTGTCGGTGAATTACAGGCGCTGCGGGTACTGCGGCCGGTGGTTTCGCCAGGCGAAGGGGCCGGGACGCAAGAGGGAGTACTGCGACAAGCCGTGTCGGCGTCGGGCGCAGCGTCTGCGCGACGGCAAAAGTGTGACGTCGGCGGTCCAAGCACGCTGGCGAGGCGCGGGGGCGGTCGAGGAACTCGTGTCGATGACGATGGGGCTGGCCGAGGCCGAGTATCGGAGTGCACCGCTCCCGGTGACGCTGGACTACGTGCGCCACCTGGCCCGCGCCTTGGACAGCTACACCGATGCTGCTGTGCATGATGCCCTTGCCTGCGGCATCGGTTGGGACGCGGTCGCAGCGGCCACGGACGTGGACGCGGCCACCGCGCGCGTGAAGTGGAACGTGCCGCAGACACCTCGCCCCCGTCCGCGAGCGCTGCCGCAGGTCACGAACGGTTCGGTCCAGACCAATGGAGGCGGAGGGCCGCTGCCCGAGGTCCCGGGTCCTTCCCGATTCGACTGTGAACAACTGTCCGCGTCGGCGAGACGCGCGGGTCGCGACCTGGCCGAGGCACTGACGCGTCTACTCGCTGCGAACGGAATCACGTTGGCACGTGCCGCCTCACGCACGGACTTACCCCGCTCGTACGTGGCGCTGGTCCTGTCCGGCACCGTGCGGCCTCCTTGGGCCGTGGTTGCGGCGTTGGCCAAGGCGTGCGCGGAGGATCCCGGAGACCTGTTCGTGCTGTGGCGGGAAGCGCAGACACTCGTTCCCTCGTCCGCTCCTACCCCCGACACCTTCGGTCGGGAAGCCCCGCGGACCCGGTCCCCGCGGGATCGATCCCACCGACAGGTCGGTATCGAGGGCTCGCGCCGACCGGAGGCCGACCGGTGACGGCGCATCCGCCCGTCCGACGAACTCCAGGAGGCGAAACCGCCGTGCCGCGCCACTCGAACTCGTCCGTGCAGGCTCCGGCTTCCCGCGTCCCCTCGACGGTTGCGAAGTCGTACGCGTCCTCGCCCGATTTCGCGGCCTTCTGCCAGTCGAGGCGCACACGGTACGAGGAGTACGCCCGCCTACGCGTCGGCGATCGGGCGCTCGGGGTCGAAACGGTCGGGGCGACCTTCGCCAGCCTGGCAGGTCAGTGGCAACACATTCTGCGCAGCCCCAGCCCCGCGGCCGACGCCTGGAACATGCTGGGCCTGGCGGTCGAGGCCGTGGGTACCGACCCGGCCTGTGAGAGCACGGAGGAAGCCCTCTACGACGTGCTGCCCACGCGCGAGGCGGACGCCGTCTCCCTGCACTACCTCCTGGGCATGACCCTGACCTCCGCTGCGGATCTGATGGGCGCCGAACCCTCCACCGTCGCAGCCCGACTGCTCACGGCGGAACGCAGCCTGCCCGTGCACCTGGTCCGAACGCTGGAACGCCGTCCACCCACACGGAGGTAGCGCGGGACGCGCGCCTGCTCGCACGCCACGGAGTGCGCATTTCTCTCTCGCGTCGTGCGCCGTGTCACCCCGAAGAGTGAGCCGCCGCCACTCGGACGAAGTTCTGTTCGCGGCCCCGCCAGCCCACCTAACATGGGGACTTCGGCAGTCGACGCGCCGAAGACGGCGTGGACCTGGGGGCCCCGTGCGTGGCGAAGAGAATCCCATTTCTCCCTCCTTCGACGTGGACACACCAAGCGTCGCCCGCATGTACGACTGGCTGTTGGGCGGAACGGACAACTACGCCTCCGACGAGAAGGCGTGCCTGGAACTACTGAGGATCGTGCCCACCACTCAGGCCCTCGCCCTCAACAACAGGTTCTTCCTCCAGCGCGTCGTGCACACCCTGGCCGCGGAATACGGCATCCGACAATTCCTCGACCACGGCTCCGGCCTGCCCACCCAGGACAACGTCCACCAGGTCGCCCAGCGCGTGGACCCCGACGCACGGGTCGTCTACATAGACAACGATCCCCTGGTCCTGGCCCACGGCCGCATGCTGTTGGACCAGAACGACCGCACGACCGTCATCCAGGCGGAGATGACCGACACCGAGGGCATCTTCGAACACCCCGACGTGCGGGACTTCCTGGACTTCGAAGCCCCCGTGGCGGCCCTGTTCGTGTCCGTGCTCCACTGCATCCCCGATTTCAAGGACCCCGCGGGGATGATCGAACGCGTCGCGAGCCGGTTGGCCCCGGGCAGCTTCATGGTCATCTGCCAACTCGTCAGCGACGACGCGCACATCCGCGACTCCGTCACCGCGTTCATGGCCGAGAGCACGAACGGCACCTGGGGCCGAGTCCGCGAACGGCACGAGGTGGACGCCTACTTCGTCGGCAAGGAGATCATCCCACCCGGGCTCCGAGAGGTCTCCCAGTGGCGACCGGACACCGAAGTCAGGCCCCGTCAGGGGCCCAACCCCGAATGGATCGAGTACGGCGGGGTCGCCCGCCTGGGCTGACCCCTCCGGAGACGGCTCCCGCGGGTCAGTCGGAGAAACGCGCGACGGCCTCGTCCAGGAGCGTGATGCTGTGATTGCGCGACTCGGCCCGCATCAGCAACTGGTCGAGGACCTTCCGGTGAGGCTCGATGCCCTCCCTGGTGGAGTGGTACGTCGCTCCCTCCGCCTCCTCCAGATAGATCACATCCGAGGGCCCGCTCAGCGGAAACTGCAGTTGGGTGACCGGAGAGGACGGCGGCACCAGACCGATGAAGCTGGCGAACCGCACCACGCGGATATTGAGGAACGGATGCTCCGTCAACGCCCTCAGGCGGCGGAACTGCTCGGCCATCACCGCGTCGTCGGCCACACGCAGATGCAGGATGGCCTCGTTCAGAATGACCTGCACATTGGGCGGCGAATCGCCGCTGAGGATGCCCTGGCGGAGCATCCGCAGTTTGACCCGACGCCCGACCTCCTCGTCCGAGGCTTTGGGAAGCCCAGCCCTGACGATCACCTCGGCATACGCCTTGGTCTGCAACAGCCCGGGAACCAGCGAAATCTCGTAGGTTCGCACCGTCTGCGCCGCGTCCAGCAGCCCGATCAGTCGACGCGACCAACCCGGAACGACGTCGTTGTAGGGGCGATACCAGGTGGGCTGCCTGGCCTGCCTCACCAAATCCTTGATCGTGGCGAGAGTCGGCTCGTCGGCGACCTCGTACGCCTTCAACAGGTCGAACACGTCGCGTTCGCTCTGCGGATTCTCGCCTCGCTCCATCCGACTGATCTTGGAGTCGGACGCCCTGATGATGCGGGCCGCGTCCTTGATCTGCAGATTCCTGGCCAACCGCAGAGTACGCAGATGCACACCCACCATCATGGCGGCGAACACCGGCTTCGCGGTTCTGCCCGCCATGGGCAGAACCGGAGCGATCGAGGAATCACGGATCGGTGAATCGGCGGACATGCGAACTCCTGAATGGATCGTGGGCCAGGCCCATTATCCCCATCCTCGTTCGCATGTCCGCCGTTCCGGAAGGACGGGTGCAGGACGTCAGCAGGACATCCGATCAAATTCGCCGTTCTTTGCGCCATTCACGAACGCGGCGATTTCCGATCGTGTATAGACCAACGCGGGCCCCGACGGGTGACGGGAGTTGCGAAGGGCAACCTTTCCATCCGGTAGTTCCGCCAATTCCACACAATTTCCCTCGGCATTGCTGACGGAGCTCTTCACCCAGTCCACTCCGGGAACACTGTCCGCAGCCATGCCGTTGTCAAATCCACTCATCGAAACCCCATTCGAAGGATCGTCGCAACCATACGCACCCCGGAGTCACCGGAGAGGCTGCCACCTGCGGTTATCCACTCGTGCATGCCCACCTGCAATTGCATGGGGCGCGCCAGCGAAATTCTAGACTCGGGAACGCGATTCCGAAGTCCCCCAAACGAGTGTCGGAATTCGACCGCTTCGCCAACCCGCGACAGGGCGGAAGCACCGGGTCGAACACCTCCGACGGACGACAACAGCGCGCCCTTAGGGCGGGTGCCCGACACGGAGCCCGCGTGATCTCACGGTGCGTGTCGGAGCGGATCGCTATCGTGGTGAAGGTCCAGCGGAGGACCGTCTCGGGGGAGGCTGCGCGTGTTCCGCAGTACGTTCAGCGCCGGCGCGTCCGCCGCCCGCCAGTCCCGCTCCATTCGCAGCGCCCATCGCCGGGCGCGACACCGGGTCGCCCTGCGCCGCACGCCGCTCGTCGCGGGCATGGCCTCCGTCAGCGGATGGGTTACGGCCACAGCCACCGCCTCCGCGAGCTTCGGGGTGGGCGCGGGGATCGTGGTGGGCGCGACACTCACCGGCGGCTCGTACACACGGTCGCTCACCGCGGATCGCTGGGCAAAGGGGGCCAAGGGGGAACGCAGAACCGCCCGCTCCCTGGTCCTGGCACGAGGCTGGGTCGCGTTGCACGATCGGGCGATTCCCGGGTCCCGCGCGAACCTGGACCACATCATCTTCGGCGGCGGAGGGATCGTGTACCTCGACACCAAGACGTGGACCTCGACCAAATCCCGCGCGCGTTTCGACGCCAACGGCCGCCTGTGGTACGGCAGATACCCCCAGGACAGGGCCCTGCGCACGGTGCGGTGGGAGGCCGACCAGGCCCAGGAGGCGCTGGGCGTGGGCGTGCAGGCGGTGGTCTCCGTCCACGGTCAGCCGCATCTGCCTCGTCGGGGCACCGTGGTGGACGGCGTCACCGTACTGCCCGCCGAGGCCCTGCGCGAGTGGCTCGATACCCGGCCGCGTGTACTCGACGAGAGCCGTGTCGCCGCTCTGGTTGCCCGCGCCGAGAACACCCTTCCCCCGTACGTTCACTGACCCCGGAGGCATCGTGTCCGACGTCCCGCCCGGCTACGTCCGCGTGCGCGCGCACCTGCGTCGCAAGCCCCGCCCTCGCCCTGCCCGCGTCAGCGATGGGGGTGACGGCTTCTCGTTCCGGGGGATGGCGCTCTTCGGCGGCATCGCGTTCGTCGTGGTCGTCGGAGGATGCAGCCTCCTGAACGCGAGCGACGACAAGCCCGACACCGAGTCCGCCGCCAAGAGCGCCGTCACCGCGTCGACGGCCCCGATATCCGCAGCCGCCACCCCGCCAGGCACAGCGGTGGCGAAGGCGCCGGCCGCCCCGGTGGCCGAGGCGCCGGTCACCCGAACCACCGTGACCGCGCTGCAGAAAATCGGTCTGCCGATGCGGTCGCGACCCGGTGCCGGTTCCACCGTCACCACGGTCCCCGTGGGCACCGACCTCACGGCCACCTGCGCCAGCACCGGGCCCACCACGTGGGGCTGGCACGGGGTCCGCAGCAACCTGTGGGCACGGGTGACCACCGACAACGGCATCACCGGGTACGCGCCCGTGGCATGGCTCCAGGCGCCAGCCACACTCCCCACCTGCTGACCCGTTGACCACCCAATCGCCGTCACAGCGGCAACACCGACAGGGCCAGGCACCGGAACACCACTTCGGGGACATCCGATCCTCGCGTCGCCCGCCCACCCCGTCCGACTCCGCGCTTGCAGAGTGGGGCACGTCCGCCCGTGATACCCGCTCGCCCATGACGATCATGGTTCCGCCCGAGCCGATAAGCCGATACTGGCCGCCCCGGCCGAAGCCCTGCTGCGGTCGGGGGTGTTCGAGCCGAAGTGGGACGGCTCTCCAGACGTTCGATGGTGTCTCATCCGAGTGCTGCCGTGGACGGTCGGTGAACCGGTACTTCCGCGTTGTCCCCGGTGGTCTCAGGGCGTGTCGCGGAGGATTTCGCCGAGGCGTTGGTGGGTGAGGTAGTTCTTGGCGAGGTGGAAGTCGAAGGTGTGGATGAGGGTGTGTTCATCGGTGTCGACGCCGTCGAAGGCGCGCCCGATGCCGCCTTTGGGGACGGCGACGATGTCGCCGGGGTCGGCGAGATTGACCCAGCGGGCGACGCCAGGTGGGCGTGCGCCGCGGCCGTCTGCGGGTGTCGGTCGCAGGCGGGGCAGGATCGCGTGGGGTAGAGCCAGCGGGGAGCCGAGGGTGACCAGGAGGTCGACCTTCAGGTCGGGGCGCGCCCACAGGGATTCGTAGGCGACGACGGATCCGAGGGAGTGGGCGATCACCACGCGGGCGCCGGTGTTTTCGAGGGTGTCGGTGACCCTGGTCCGGGCGGCGGCACGGGCGGGGCTGTCGGGGTTCTTCAGGTAGGCGGCGACCTCCCGGCACAAGAGCGCGACGAACCACCTCGTTGCGGGCGGACCGAGAAAGCGCATGCGGGCGAGGGTCTCCACGGCTTGGCGTACCTCCACGGTCGACTCGCCCGCGGCGACGCCCACGGGGAGGTCGAACGCGTCCAACCATTGGCGGGCGAACTCGGTCTCGGACGGGTCGAGATCGTCGAGGTCGTTGCCGGCGCCTTGTCGGCCGGGCTTGCGGAGCAGGTCGGCGTAGTACGCCATGGACACCTTGGGCACCGGTCCGCCGGCTGGGGCACGGCGCAGGGCGGTCATGACATGGGTGTGCCAGACCCGCCCGAGGGTTTCGGCCGCTTCGTCGGTTGTCTCGCCGCGGCGGAAGTTCCCGATGCCGTGGACTCCCACGATGGTCTGTGTCACGAAATCTCCTTGGTGTTGGCGGATCCGCGTGCCTGGCCTGCCGACGTCGGGGACACGGTGCGCGTCAGCAGCGCGATGTCCACACCGAAACCGACGACCAATCGTTCTCCGTCTCCCATGACGAGCCTCAGGCATTTCGCGGGCAGGGGAATCCGGTCGATAAATAGCCCTGTGGTCAGGTCCCACACCCGCACGGTGTGGTCATCGGATCCGGTGGCGGCGATGGGCCGCCCGTCCAGGACCGTGCACGCCACCGTGTTCACCAAGTGGGTGTGTCCGGTGAGGGGTTCGCCCCGGAGTCGGCCCGTGGTCAGGTCCCACACGCGCACGGTGTCGTCGCCGGATCCGGTCACGGCGACCGGCCGCCCCTCCAGGACCGTGCACGCCACCGCGAACACCCAGTCGGTGTGTCCGGTGAGGGGTTCACCGCGGGGTCGCCCCGTGGTCAGATCCCACACCCGCACGGTGTGGTCGTCGGATCCGGTCACGGCGACCGGCCGCCCCTCCAAGACCGTGCACGCCACCGCACGGACCGCGCCGGTGTGTCCGATGAGGGGCTCGCCGTGTTGTCGCCCCGTGGTCAGGTCCCACACGCGCACCGTGTGGTCGTTGGATCCGGTGACGGCGATGGGCCGCCCGTCCACGACCGTGCACGCCACCGTGTTCACCCATTGGGTGTGTCCGGTGAGGGGTTCGCCCCGGAGTCGGCCCGTGGTCAGGTCCCACACGCGCACGGTGTCGTCGCCGGATCCGGTCACGGCGACCGGCCGCCCCTCCAGGACCGTACACTCCACCGCGAACACCCAGTCGGTGTGTCCGGTGAGGGGTTCACCGCAGGGTCGCCCCGTGGTCAGATCCCACACCCGCACGGTGTGGTCGTCGGATCCGGAGACGGCGACCGGCCGCCCCTCCAAGACCGTGCACGCCACCGCACGGACCGCGCCGGTGTGTCCGATGAGGGGCTCGCCTCGGGGCTGCCCCACAGTCAGGTCCCACACCCGCACGGTGTCGTCGCCGGATCCGGTGACGGCGACGGGTCGCCCGTCCAGGACCGTGCACGCCACCGCGAGCACCGAGTAGGTGTGTCCGGTGAGGGGTTCGCGTAGGAGTCGCCCCGTGGTCAGGTCCCACACCCGCACGGCGTGATCGTCGGATCCGCTCACGGCGACCGGCCGCCCGTCCAAGACCGTACACTCCACCGCATACACCCATTCGGTGTGTCCGGTGAGGGGTTCACCGCAGGGTCGCCCCGTGGTCAGATCCCACACCCGCACCGTGTGATCGTCGGATCCACTCACAGCGACGAGCCGCCCGTCCACGAGCGTGCACGCCACCGCATGGACCGCGCCGGTGTGTCCGATGAGGGGTTCGCCTCGGGGCCGCCCCACAGTCAGGTCCCACACCCGCACGGTGTGATCGGCGGCGCCGGTGACGGCAACCGGTCGCCCGTCCAAGACGGTACACGCCACCGCATACACCCATTCGGTGTGTCCGGTGAGGGGTTCACCGCAGGGTCGCCCCGTGGTCAGGTCCCACACCCGCACGGTGTGGTCGTCGGATCCGGAGACGGCGACCGGCCGCCCCTCCAAGACCGTGCACGCCAGCGCACGGACCGGGCCGGTGTGTCCGGTGAGGGGTTCGCCTCGGGGCCGCCCCGTGGTCAGGTCCCACACCCGCACGGTGTCGTCGCCGGATCCGGTGACGGCGACGGGTCGCCCGTCCAGGACCGCGCACGCCACCGCGAGCACCGAGTAGGTGTGTCCGGTGAGGGGTTCGCCTCGGGGTCGCCCCGTGGTCAGATCCCACACCCGCACCGTGTGATCGTCGGATCCGGTGACGGCGACGGGTCGCCCGTCCAGGACCGTGCACGCCACCGCACGCACCCAGCCGAAGTGTTCGGTGAGGGTGTCCCGGCACGCGAGGTTGAGGAGTCCTCCTGTCGCCGCAACGGCCATCCACGCGCCAGCCTCGGTTCTCTCCCTGAGAGTCGATGAAAGGGCTGCGGCACTGCGGCGTGTCGCGTCCAGCGCGAGGATTCGGCGGCGGGTGGGAGGGTCGGTGTTGCGGTGTTCACCGATGGAGGTGCGGTAGACGGCGCGGGCCAACAGGGCCTCGTCCGTGCGGGCGTGGGGGAACGCGATGACGAGGGCGGCGGGGTCGCCGTGGACCAGGTACTCGGTGTCGACGAGGAGTTCGTCGAGACGGCCGGCGGCTTCAGCGTGCGCCGGGGCGTGGTGCAGGAGGTAGAGAGGTGCGTTTTCCCAGGTGCGAGCGAGACCGTCGTGGGTGGTGTGGGTGGCCAGGAGGTGGTCCAGGATGTCGTCAGGTCTGGGCGCGAGGGGGTCGGCCGTCGGCTGCCACGCGAGATGGTCAATCAATCCCTGGTGGAAGAGTCGGTACAGCAGGGTGCCGTCCCGGTCGGGGGTGGCACGCAGGTAGAACAGGGCGTCGGGCAGGAGCGTTCGGGCGCGTTCGGGGTCGAGATCGGCGAACAGGCCCGCGAGGGGCAGGGCCACGTCCAGGGGCATGCCCTCGCCCTGGGCCAAGGCCGTGGCCGCCAGGATGGCGCGGATGTCGTGGCCGTGGGGGCGGGAGGCCAGGTCCAGGTCGAGCACCGACGGAAGCGTCGTGGGCGCCGAGCCGCCCAGTTCCCGGGCTCCATCGACACTGTCCGGGGCGGGAACCCGCACCAGGTAGCGGGTGAAGATCTCAGCCACCAGGAAGGACCCCCACTCCGCGCGTTCCCCGGGGTGCGGGGCGAGGCGGTCGGCGACGGCGTGGGCAAGGTGGTGTCGGATCGCGCGCATGCGGGGCGGCGCGTAGGCAGGCATGGTCGAGAGGCGGCCGTCCAGGTGGTCCGCCACGTCGGCGCGGACCTCTTCGGGGTCGGCGTCGTCCAAGTCCATCAGGCCGCCCGCGGCACCCGCGAGGTCCAACAGCGCGGTGAACATCGGCCACGGCCGCGTGCCCACCACCATGCGCACCACCGGTCGACCGTCGTCACGGGCGGCACATGCCACGCGGACCAACTCCGCGCACATCGTCACCGGGTCGGCCGCCTCGTCCAAAGCGTCCACGATCACCGCCGGCACCTCGCCCACTCCGGAAAGCAGGCCAACGAGCGCGGTCGCGTCGACCGGCCCGTCCGGCGCGGGGTCCAGGCCGAGTTGACGTGCCACCGACGTGAACACCTCGATCGCGGTGCGGCCACGACCGTGGACCGCGGCCAGTCGGTCGTTGACCGAGGGACATCCCAGCGGGTCGCGCATTAACCGTTCGCGGACCTGCGGTGCCACCGCGACCAGTTCGGGATGCGCGGCACACGCCAACGCGCCCAGCAACGCCGACTTGCCGACGCCGGGATTGCCCGCGACCACCCGAAGGCCGCCCACCTCGACGTCGTCCAGCCACGGTGCGAGCGAGCGCAACTGGGAGCGCCGGCCGGTGAACTGGGTACCGGCCTTGTCGGTGAAATGACACGCGTCCCCCGGATCGAGGAACACCCGCAGCGCGGGATCCACGTCGGCCACACGCGCCGCGGCGGGGTCGTAGGCGAGATTCGGAAAGAACGGGAGGTCCGGCTCCTCCACCGCCAGGACCATCGGGGTGCTCTGCACGTTCTGCGCCGGACCCGGCATACGCTCGACCCGCTGACGGATCCGCCGCGCCACTTTCGAGAACGGCACATGCGACCGCGCGGGGTCTGTGTCCAGCCCGGTGCGGGCGACCTCGTCGAACACCTCGGCGAGCGCGACGCTGAACCGTCCGTCGTAGGCGTCCTCACCCCCACCGGACGCCGCGATGACCCACGCGTTCGCCGGCGAGTCCGAACTGTGCACCATGTGCGGGAGCGTGGCCGCGCGGCCGGCGCGGCACAGATCGAACAGGAACAGCGTCGGAACCCCCAACCTCTGCGCGTCGTCCACCCACTGCGCGACGTCAGTGCCCCTCCCCACGCACGCGTCCGCAGGCACCACGTCCACCCGATTCGGGTTGGCGCCGTCGGCGTCCCCGTGGGACGCGACGTAGATCACCCGCGCGAACCCGAGCGCCTCGTCCACGACCGCGCGCAGCACCGGGGCACCGATGTCCTTGTACACATCGGTCGCGTACCCGAGCCTGGTCAGAGCTTCCGCGACCGGCGGCACCACCTCGTCGACGAACGGCAGATCCGCCCACAGCGACGCACCCACCGGAACCTCACCACCGGTCTCCGCCGCGTCGAAGTGCCCGATCCCTACCACCAACGCACGCACAGTCCACGTCCCCGCTCCCGAAATCAGGACACCCAGCGTGGCAGGCATCGGTGGACGGCACCTGCCGCACAAGGCAACATGCAAGGAGGATGCCCTTCACAACCGTGTCTCGTGAGACATCGCAAAGTCTGGAGAAGGACGGGTTCCGATCGTGGGTGGCGCGCCCGGCTGGCGGCCCGGCCCGGGTCATGTCCCGCCGGGGAACCGTCCTGTCGGACGCGTTCGCGGACACGAGACCGCGCGGGCAGGCGGCGCCGGCCCTCGCGACACGATCAGGTCGCGGGATCCTCAGCCCGCGGGAACTCCCGCGCCAGGATCTCGAGTGTGGACCGGCTGCGGAGCTTGCAGGCCGGATGCTGGGACGCGAACATCCCTCGACGGTGCACCGCCCGCTCGCTACCGACGGTGTCCAACCAGCGCACCGGCAGCACGTACTCCGCCACCGCCGGATCCGCGTCCTGCCCCGCGTGCGCGTACGTCCCGACCAGCTCCTCGTCCGCGAGCCGAACGGCCCTGCCGTCGACGGTGACCGTGGCGTCGGCGAAGCGCACCGCCTCGCCGCACACGATCCCGATCCCGACGTAACCGGCCTTGGGGATGTAGGCGTTCACACGGGCGCCGATCGGCGGACGCTCCAGCGCCTGGCTGAACCAGCGCCCTCCGCCGGCCGAGACGAATCCGAACCGGCGAGCGTCGTCCCAGGACCGGACCTGATCCTCACCGAACGCGGCGTACCAGTCGCTGCCGTTCCACGGCTCTCGTGTGGCCGCCGCACCCCGCGGCGCGGGCTCGGCCGCGGACTCGTCGCGCAGCCACTCGCGGGCCAGGTAGCGTCTCCCCTCGTCCTCGAAGTACGTGAAGAACACAGCGTTCACCGGCACCCCGAAATCGCCCAGGTAGCCGAGGATGCGTTCCGTGGCGTCGTCCAGGCGCGCCGCGACGATCGTCAACGAATGCGCGGTGTTCAATTCCTCCGGCGGCGGGGTGCCGAAGCGCTCCTCGAACGCCGCCTCGAACGTGGTGCTCTCGTCGTAGTCGGCGTGGATCCCCAGGATCGCGGTGTGCGACAGCGTGCCGACCCAGGAGCCGTAGTCCAACGCCTGCGCCAACACCTCACGGGCGGTCTTGTCGCGCTTGAGCTCCAGGACGTGCAGCGCGCCCTCGCCGTCCACGGCGAGAAGGTCGATCACCCCGCCGTGTGCCGTCCGCACCTGACGGCCGATCAACAGCAGGCGCTCCCCGAGGATGTCCGGGTCCTGCTCTATGAACGTCTCCAGATCCTGCTCGGCCGACAACGCCGCCGACGACAAACGCCTCGGCCGACCCTCGTCAACCCTCCACAACGCCACCTCGGTCGCCACACAACCCCCGATCGTCTCGACAACGGTACGACCGCAACAACCTTAGGAATGCGCGTATTTCCTGGCAGACGCATCCGGCCCCACCCAGAACCAGCGCCCCCTTTGAGGCCCCATGGTCGACAGGTCGCACACGCGGGTCAGCGGCCACTGTCTCCTACCCTTGCCCACAGTTCCGGCCGCTCTGCGGGGCACCCTCAGCCCAGCGGAGGGTACCGTCCGGATAGGACGAAAGGGTGGGAGGCATCGGTGCTGGAGGAACGGGAGTCGATCGGCCGGAGGGTCCGGCGTGCCCGGCTGCGTCTGGGCATACCCCAGGCGGATCTCGCCCAGGCGATCGGCAGCAGCCGGCCAGCCCTCGCAGTCGCACCCTTCCATCCCTCCCTGCGATTCTCCTGGACGTTTCGTGACTGAATTCGTGACCGACGTCGACGACCGGGCCGCGGAGCTGCGCGACGAGCTCGTGCGCAGTCTGCGCGCCGACGACACCATTACTACGCCGTCGGTCGAGGCGGCGTTCCGGGCGGTGCCGCGCCACGCGTTCGCCCCCGGTGTCGATCTGGAACACGCGTACGCCCGCCACGCGGTGATCACCAAGCACGACGACCGAGGATGCCCGACCAGCTCGGTGTCCGACCCTCACATCCAGGCCGTGATGCTCGAACAGGCCGGCGTGGAACCCGGGATGCGAGTCCTGGAAGTCGGGTCGGGCGGCTACAACGCGGCTCTGCTGGCCGAACTGGTCGGTGTCGACGGTCGCGTCACCACGGTGGACATCGACCCGGATGTCACCTCTCGCGCTCGGGAGTTCCTGGACGCGACGGGATACGGGCGCGTCGAGGTGGTCACCGCCGACGCCGAGGAAGGCGTGCCCGAGCACTCGCCGTACGACCGGATCGTGGTCACTGTCGGCACCTGGGACATCCCGCCCACGTGGGCGGCCCAACTCGCCCCCGGCGGACGGATGGTGGTGCCATTGCGCACGCGCGGGATCACCCGCAGCGTGGTCCTCGACCGGGACGGCGATCACTTGGTGAGCCGTGGGTCGGCGCCGTGTGGCTTCGTCGCCATGCAGGGCATCGGCGAACACCAGGAGCACCGGTCGTCGTTGGGCGAGGGCCTGGCGCTGCTGGTCGACGACGGCGGCTGGGACAACCCCGGCCTGTTGGAACAGTTGCTTGCCGGGGAACGCTCGGCCGCGTGGTCGGGCAAGACGATCGGCCGGAGCGAGGCGTTCGACCACCTGTTCCTGCGGTTCGCCACCGAACTCCCCAGCTTCGTCCGCCTGTGGGTCGACCAGGCACGAGAGGACCTCGGCCTGGTGGAGACGGGCGAGAAGATGTTCCCCTTCGCCGCTGCGGACAAGGACGCCCTCGCGTACATGGTGGTGCGCCCGGCCGAGAGCGCGGACCGCGTGGAGTTGGGCGCACGCGCGTTCGGCGGACACGGAGCGCAGGCCGCCGAAGCGATGGCGGAGGTCGAGCGGGTGTGGAGCCGCGTCCACCGCCACGGCCCGGGCCCGGTGTACCGGGTCTACCCCGCGACCACCCCCGGCGATGCGCTCGCGCCCGGGCACGTCGTCGACAAGCGGCACAGCCGCGTCGTGATCTCCTGGCCGTCCCGGGACTGAACCACCCCGGGACGTTCGGGTTCCACCCCGTTCCACGGCTCGCGGGTCGAGGACTTCCCGACCCGGGCGGGTGCGGCCTCGGCCTCGTCGCGCAGCCAGGTCCGCGCGAGATAGCGGTGTCCGTCGTCCAGTAGTAGTGGAAAAGGCCGTCATCGCGGGCGGCGACCCGGCTTCCCGGTGACCGCGCCGTTGATCACAGTGCTATCAAGTCCGAGGGGGAGACCGGGACTGTGACGGACCGGGTGCCGCCGAAGATGCCGGGCAGGGTGAAGTTGACGTTGACCCGACCGTCAAACTTATTCGCCACAACAACCCCTTCAGTGTCGGGGGACACCGTTTGGTCCAAGCCTTCCCCGAGGCGCTTGACGGTCTTGACCCTCGTTCCGATATTCACAGCAGACATCTCCTGTCTCGCTCGGGTCGGGCGAAGGTGGCCCACATCCGGTTCGGGCGACGGACAATGAGTACGGTGCGCCTCACTCGGATTGTCGCTGGTTCCTGAAAACTGACCCCCGGGAAGCTTCCGAAAGTTGACCCCCTTGTTGATCATGAGGGGTGCTAAAAGTGGAGGATTGGGCCG
>NZ_JBVHLU010000150.1:0-20357 GCF_055558835.1 Embleya sp. NPDC025285 | reverse complement strand
AGGGCGTGCGTCGCCTCCCCGGCGTTTGGTTGTGTACCTGGTCGGTGTCCTGTTTGGCCACGTCCCTGCTTCCCCCCAAGCTCGGCGGCCCGCCCCCGGATCCGGGGGCGGGCCGCCGAGCTTGGTGTGTGTCTCAGTGCGTCACGGACGCGCCGCCGGCCGCGGCGGCCGCGCGTTCCGCGGCGACCCCGTGCCGGCGGTCGCTGTCGAGTTCGACCCGTTCGTCCTCGGTGAGCCCGCCCCATACGCCATACGGCTCGCGCACCTTCAGGGCGTGCGTGGCGCACTGGCGACGGACCGGGCACCGCATGCAGACTTCCTTGGCCGAAGCCTCTCGGGCGACCCTGGCGGCGCCTCGCTCGCCTTCGGGGTGGAAGAACAGTGCGCTGTCGACTCCGCGACAGGCTGCCGAGAGCTGCCAGTCCCACAGATCGGCGTTGGGGCCGGGGAGTCGCGAGAAATCAGCCATGACTCGTCCCTCTTGCTTATCGCGTACGAGTTGTCGGTGAGCAGGGTTGCCACCTCGGGTGCAGACCGTGCAGAACAGTCGTGATCAAGCGATCAGAAGTAGGTGCGACTGTGTCACGAATTGATCAGTTCCAATCCTAATTCCCACTTATGCACTGAAAGCAGAAAAAATTACTCACTCTGGTGGCTCACGGGCACCGGTGGGTGCGCTTCGGTGGGATTCGACGAGGGGAAGCGGTGGAAGGTGACGTTGGGTACGCGAGCGATCACCCACGCGTGTCCTCGGGCTCGGTCGCCTCGTTGTCGTAACGGCGGAGCGGAACTCCCCCCGTAACCCTTTCGAGTGATGCTCGTTGGGGTGGGTGAAGCGGTTGGCGATGGAGGCGGTCGGGGCCGGACCCCGAGTCACCGTCCTCCGGGACCGCCGCAAAGGAAACGGTACGTACAGGCGTGGAGGCTCAACGTGACGCGGATCCACTGCGGAGGCCGGCGATGACGACCGTCCTGGTCTGCGACGATTCCCCGCTGGTTCGGGAGACCCTGCGGCGGGCGGTGGCCACGGTCCCCGGCGTCGAGAGGGTGACGACGGCCACGAGTGGCGAGGAGGTACTGCGGCGCTGGGGCGCGGAGCGGTCCGATCTCGTCCTCATGGACGTGCGGATGCCCGGGCTCGGCGGCGTCGAGGCGGTGCGCCGCCTCCTGGCCGGCGACCCCGGCGCACGGGTGATCATGCTGACGATGGCCGAGGACCTGGACGGCGTGGCCCTCGCGGTCGCCGCCGGGGCTCGGGGATATCTGCACAAGGACGCGTCGCGCGCGGAGTTGCGCGCGACCGTCTCCCAGGCGCTCGCCGACCCGACCTGGCGGCTCGCGCCCCGGCGTCTGCGTTCGCCCGACATGGGCGTGGCGCCGACCCTGACGGCACGTGAGATCCAGGTGCTCGAAGGGATGAGTCACGGGCGCAGCAACGCCGAGATCGGGCGCGAGCTGTTCCTGTCGGAGGACACCGTCAAGACCCACGCGCGCCGGCTGTTCAAGAAGCTGGGCGCGTCCGACCGGGCCCACGCGGTCGCGCTCGGATTCCGGTGGGGACTCGTGCGATGACGCACGCACGCGAGCACTCCCCCGACCGTGAGGGGCCCGAGGGTCGCCTCCCGGGTGGGCACGGTCGGTGGGGACTTGTGCGATGAGGCGTGTGCCGACGGCCCCCGACGGGCGAGGGTCCGTGCGGTGATTGCCGTTGCCCGGGGGGCCGGATGAGTCCCCCGGGTCGGCATGGCCGCGATTCGGTCGCCGATCCCTGCATACTGAATGGCATGGGTGGGACCCCCGAGCGAATGCCGGACGAGCCGTACGAAGCACACGCGCAGGCCGACGACGGCATGCGTGCCGTCGTGGTTCGCGCGGTCCAGGGGGACGTGCAGGCGACCGACGAACTGCTCGCGTACGTGCGACCCCTGGTGTTGCGCTACTGCCGGGCCCGGCTCGGTCGGGTCTCCGGCGCCGAGCACGCGGCGGACGACGCCGCGCAGGAGGTCTGCCTGGCCGTGTTGTCCGCGCTGCCGCGCTATCGCGACGAGGGCCGCCCGTTCGAGGCGTTCGTGTTCGGCATCGCGGCACACAAGGTGGTCGACGTGCAGCGTGCCGCGATGCGCGGCGCGGTACCCACGTGCGATCTCCCGGAGGCGGTGGACGACCATCCCGGTCCCGAGGACCAGGTGGTGCGGCGCAGTGACGCCGCGCACGCCCGGGCCCTGCTCGGCCGTCTTCCCGACAACCTGCGCGAGTTGCTCGTGCTGCGGGTCGCCGTCGGGCTCTCCGCCGAGGAGACCGGGCGGGCGATGGGCATGTCGCCCGGCGCGGTGCGGGTCGCGCAACACCGTGCGCTGACTCGCCTGAGGGCGTTGGCGGGCGAGGAGAAGACCGCGTGAGCGGCGGCGGTGTGCGGTTCGGTGGCCGATCCGGCACCGCCGACCTGGGCCTGCTGCGGCAGGACGACGAACTCGTCGAGCAGTTGCGGCGACGCCGTCCCACGCCCGCCCAGGACCGGATCGCCAGACTGTTCGACGCGCTGCTCGCCGAGGTGGACGGCACCGCGGCGAACCGGCGCCGGGCGGTGCCCGACCGCTGCTGAGGCGGGTCGGGAATGGCGCGGACCCGGTGCGCGGTTGTGCTCACCATCGGCAAGCGGGCTCGAAGCACCGCGTGGGGCCAGTAGCATGAACCCTCAATCCACCCATCCGCTTGCCGAGAGCGCGTTTCCGCCGTACCCGGGGACCCGCCCTGTTCGGGGAGCGGGCCGGCGGAGCGATCCATCGGAATACCTTCGGAAGGTGTCATGAGTCTCACGGCCGACGGCGTACCCGAGAAGTTCGCGATGCTCGGGCTGACGTACGACGATGTCCTGCTGCTGCCGGGCGCGTCCGACGTCGTGCCGAGCGAGGTGGACACCTCCGCCCGGGTCACCCGCAACATTCGCGTCCGGATCCCGCTGTTGTCCTCGGCGATGGACACCGTGACCGAGGCCCGAATGGCGATCGCCATGGCCCGTCAGGGCGGCGTCGGCGTGCTGCACCGCAACCTCTCGATCGAGGACCAGGCCGCGCAGGCGGACACGGTCAAGCGCTCCGAGGCCGGAATGGTGCTCGACCCGATCACCATCGGCGCGGACGCCACGCTCCAGGAAGTCGACGCGCTGTGCGCGCGGTTCCGGATCAGCGGCGTCCCGGTCACCGACGACAACGGTCGGCTGCTGGGCATCGTGACCAACCGCGACCTGCGCTTCGAGGTCGACCACTCGCGCCGGGTACGCGACATCATGACCCCGATGCCGCTGGTTACCGGCAAGGTCGGCACCACCGGCGACCAGGCGATGGAACTGCTGCGCCGGCACAAGGTGGAGAAGCTGCCGCTGATCGACGACGCGGGCAAGTTGCGCGGTCTGATCACGGTCAAGGACTTCGTCAAGAGCGAGCAGTACCCGAACGCGACCAAGGACGCGGACGGCCGACTGGTGGTCGGCGCCGCGATCGGCACCGGTGACGACAGCTACCGCCGGGCCCAGGCGCTGGTCGAGGCCGGCGTCGACTTCATCGTGGTGGACAGCGCGCACGGCCACTCGCGCAACGTCCTGGAGATGATCGCCAAGGTCAAGGCGAACACCAAGGTCGAGGTGATCGGCGGCAACATCGCCACCCGCGACGGCGCGCAGGCGCTGATCGACGCGGGCGTGGACGGCGTCAAGGTCGGCGTCGGCCCGGGCTCGATCTGCACCACCCGGGTGATCGCGGGCGTGGGCGCGCCGCAGGTCACCGCGATCTACGAGGCGGCCCAGGCCGCCCGCGCGGCGGGTGTGCCCGTGATCGGCGACGGCGGCCTGCAGTACTCCGGCGACATCGCCAAGGCGATCGCGGCCGGCGCGGACACGGTGATGCTCGGCAGCCTGCTCGCGGGCTGCGAGGAGAGCCCCGGCGACCTGATCTTCATCAACGGCAAGCAGTTCAAGTCCTACCGGGGCATGGGCTCGCTCGGCGCGATGCAGTCGCGCGGCCAGGCCAAGTCCTTCTCCAAGGACCGCTACTTCCAGGACGACGTGCTCTCCGAGGACAAGCTGGTCCCCGAGGGCATCGAGGGCCAGGTGCCCTATCGGGGCCCGCTCTCCGCCGTCGCGCACCAGTTGATCGGCGGCCTGCGCGCGTCGATGGGCTACGCGGGCGCCGCGACCGTCACCGAGCTCCAGGACAAGGGCCGCTTCGTGCGGATCACCTCGGCCGGGCTCAAGGAGTCGCACCCGCACGACATCCACATGACCCAGGAAGCGCCGAACTACCACTCGCGCTAGATCGCGCCACACCCCGAGGGGCTTCGTCCGTACCGCGGGCGGGGCCTCTCGCCGGTTTGCCCGCCCCGTACCCTGGGATACGGGTTTTCCCATCCACCGATTCCAGCAGGAGAGGCGCAACGTGACTGAGGTCGAAATCGGCCGGGGCAAGCGTGGCCGGCGTGCCTATCACTTCGACGACGTCGCCATCGTCCCCAGCCGGCGGACCCGGGACCCCGAAGAGGTCTCGATCGCGTGGCAGATCGACGCGTACCGGTTCGAGCTGCCGTTCCTGACGGCGCCGATGGACAGCGTCGTGTCGCCGCAGACCGCGATCGAGGTCGGTCGCATGGGCGGCCTGGGCGTGCTCAACCTCGAAGGGCTGTGGACCCGCTACGAGGACCCGACGCCGCTGATCGAGGAGATCGGCGCGCTGGACGAGGACGCGGCCACCCGGCGGATGCAGGAGATCTACGCCGAGCCGATCAAGGAGGAGCTGATCGGCGCGCGGATCAAGCAGATCCGCGACTCGGGCGTGGTCACCGCCGCAGCGCTGTCGCCGCAGCGCACCGCGCAGTACCACAAGGCCGTGATCGACGCGGGCGTGGACGTGTTCGTGATCCGCGGCACCACGGTCTCGGCCGAGCACGTCTCCGGGCGCGCCGAGCCGCTGAACCTCAAGCAGTTCATCTACGACCTCGACGTGCCGGTGATCGTCGGCGGTTGCGCGACCTACCAGGGCGCACTGCACCTGATGCGGGCCGGCGCGGCCGGGGTCCTGGTCGGCTTCGGCGGCGGCGCGGCGCACACCACCCGCGGCGTGCTCGGCGTCGCGGTGCCGATGGCCACCGCGGTGGCGGACGTGGCCGAGGCGCGCCGCGACTACCTCGACGAGTCCGGTGGCCGGTACGTGCACGTGGTCGCCGACGGCAGCGTGGGACGCAGCGGCGACATCGCCAAGGCGGTCGCGTGCGGCGCGGACGCGGTGATGATCGGTTCGGCGCTGGCCCGGGCGAGCGACGCCCCCGGCGCCGGTCACCACTGGGGCTCCGAGGCGCACCACCCGGAACTGCCGCGCGGTCGGCGGATGAACCTGGGCGCGGTGGGCACGCTGGAGGAGATCCTGCTCGGTCCCTCGCACGTATCCGACGGTTCGATGAACCTGTTCGGCGCGCTGCGTCGGGCGATGGCCACCACCGGCTACTCGGAACTCAAGAAGTTCCAGCAGGTCGAGGTCACCGTCTCGCCCGCCCACTGACCGAAGTCCGTACACCGACGAGGTCCGCACATCGGCGAAGTCGCCGGCCGGGAAGTCGCCGGCCGGACCGAAGTTGCCGAATGGCCCCGAACACCCTTGGTGTTCGGGGCCGTTCGCGTTCGCAGACGGATCAGTCGCGGCGGCAGATCCCGGTGGTCGTGCCGTTCGCGGGCGCGCAGACGTACTTGAGATCGGCCGAGGCGCCGCTGAGGAACCGGCCCACGCACAGGTCGGCGACGGTGCGACCGCGAGCGGCACAGTAGGCCAACGCGGCGGTGCCGTCCGGGAACGGGCCGTCCGCGTACACGACCCAGTAGTTCGGCTTGAGCGAGGCGTACCGGTCGCTGTCCAGGACCTGCGCGTCGGGGACCTGCCGGCGCACCTCGGCGAGCTTCGCGTCGCGCCCGGTCACCTCGTCGGACTTGGGTACGGACGCGAGTTGGGCGATCCAATGGCCGCCGGGGCGCCCGGTGGGGGACGCGGTCGCGGCGGGCGGCTCCGCGGCGGGCGCGGTGACCGTGACGGTCGTGGGCGGCACGGTCGTGCCGGGGGCGGTGGGCGGGCCCGGGGGCGGGGTGGGGGCGGCCGAGCCGGCCGGCGGGCCGGTGTCGGTCGGCGCGGACGGCGCCGGGGAGGACGTGCGTGCCCGCGGGGTGCCGTCGTCGCCGGTGAGCGCGAGGGCGGTGAGCACGCCCGCCGCGATCAGGACGACCACGAGCAGCGCCGCGAGCAGCGGGAGGCGCAGGTGGGACGGCGATTCGGGGCCTGGAGGCGGCAGCGGGGGACGCGGCGGCGCGGTCGTGGGCAGCGTGGCGTCGTCGCCGCGGATCGCCGCCTCCAGTCGGGCGGCCGACTCCGCCCCGGTCGGGCGCGCGTCCGGGTCCTTGGCGAGCAACTCGACGATGATCGGGGCCAAGGCGCCCGCCCGGCGCGGCGGCGGCAGCGTCTCGTGCAGCACCGCACCGAGCGTGGCCATGGTCGACGCGCGGCGGAACGGGCTGTACCCCTCGACCGCGACGTACAGCAGCATGCCCAGCGACCACAGGTCGGCCTCGGGACGCGGGGCGTGCCCGAGCACCCGCTCCGGGGCCAGGTATTCGGGGGAGCCGATGATCGAACCGGTCACGGTGAGCGCGGGGGTGCCCTCGACCGCGGCGATGCCGAAATCGGTGAGCACGACTCGATCGCCGGGTCCGAGCAGCACATTGGCCGGTTTCACGTCGCGGTGCAGCACACCCGCCTCGTGCGCGGCCCGCAGCGCCCCGAGCACCGCCAGGCCGACCCCGGCCGCCCGGTCGGGCGACAGACCGCCCCGGTCGAGCGCGTCCTGGAGCGAGCCGCCGGGGACCAGCTCCATCACGATCCACGGGTAGCTCTCGTCCTCGATCACCTGATGGACGGTGACCACGTTCGGGTGGGCGAGTCGGGCCAACGCGCGCGCCTCGCGCAGCGCCCGCTGCCGGATTCGGTCCACCTCGTCGGCCGGCAGTCCGTCGGGTGCCCGCACCTCCTTGAGCGCGACCTCGCGGCCCAGGGTGACGTCCCGGGCCCGCCACACCGTGCCCATGCCGCCCGCGCCGAGGCGTTCGATCAACTCGAACCGGCCGTCGCCGGCCATGCGTCCCGCGTCCACGCCGCCCCCCGGTGCCGAGTGCGGGGAACCGGCGCGCGCGCCCTTCCGGCCGCGGCGCCGGTGTCCGAACCCACCCAGAATGACAGAGCGCGTGGTCCGGCCGACGGGCATTGGGTAGGCGGGGGTGGGGCGAGTCGCCCGATCGGTGTGGTCCGGCAGGTGACGATCGGATTCGGAGGTGGCTGATGCGGACCGCGGCGATGGGACCTCGGGCGCGCGCGCAGGCGTTGCGGCGGATGGCCGAGAGCGAGTTGGACGTGGTCGTGGTGGGCGGCGGCGTGGTCGGCGCGGGCACCGCCCTGGACGCGGTCACGCGCGGCCTCTCGGTGGGACTGGTCGAGGCGCGTGACTGGGCGTCGGGCACCTCCAGCCGATCCAGCAAGCTGATCCACGGTGGTCTGCGCTACCTGGAGATGCTCGATTTCGCGCTGGTGCGCGAGGCGTTGCGCGAGCGCGGACTGCTGTTGCACACGCTCGCGCCGCACCTGGTCAAGCCGGTGTCGTTCCTGTACCCGCTGCGCCATCGGGGCTGGGAACGGCCGTACGTCACGGCCGGGGTGACGCTCTACGACACCATGGCGGCCTCCGCCGGGCGGGCTCGCGGGCTGCCCCGGCACCGGCAACTGACTCGGCGTCAGGCGCTGCGCCTGGCACCGGCGTTGCGCAAGGACTCGCTGGTGGGCGCGGTGCAGTACTACGACGCGCAGATGGACGACGCGCGCTACACGATGACACTGGTGCGTACCGCCGCCGGCTACGGCGCGCAGGTGGCCTCGCGCGCGACGGTGACCGGGTTCCTGCGCGAGGGCGAGCGGGTGGTGGGCGTGCACGTGCGCGACATGGAGACCGGCGGGACGTACGACATCCGGGCCGGGCAGGTGGTCAACGCGACCGGGGTGTGGACGGACGAGACGCAGGCCCTGGTCGGCGAGCGTGGGCAGTTCCACGTGCGCGCGTCCAAGGGCATCCACCTGGTGGTGCCCAGGGACCGGATCCACTCCTCCACCGGCCTGATCCTGCGCACCGAGAAGAGCGTGCTGTTCGTGATCCCATGGGGGCGGCACTGGATCGTCGGCACCACGGACACCCGGTGGGACCTGGACAAGGTGCACCCCGCGGCCAGCCGGGCGGACATCGAATACCTGTTGGAGCATGTCAACCGGGTCCTGGCGGTGCCGCTCACCCGGGAGGACGTCGAGGGCGTGTACGCGGGACTGCGTCCGCTGTTGGCCGGCGAGTCGGACGCCACGTCGCAACTCTCGCGCGAGCACACCGTCGCGCACCCGGTGCCCGGTCTGGTGGTGGTCGCGGGCGGCAAGTACACGACGTATCGGGTGATGGCCGCGGACGCGGTGGACGCGGCGGTGCACGGACTGGACCGCAAGGTCCCGCCGAGCTGCACCGAGACGGTGCCGCTGGCCGGCGCGGAGGGGTATCCGGCGCTGTGGAACGCGCGGGCCTCGATCGCGACGCGGACCGGGTTGCACGTGGCCCGGGTGGAGCACCTGTTGAACCGGTACGGGTCGATGATCGAGGAGGTGCTCGCGCTGATCGCGGACGATCCGGAGTTGGCCTATCCGCTGGACGGCGCGGACGACTATCTCGCCGCCGAGGTGGTGTACGCGTGCACCCACGAGGGCGCGCTGCACCTGGGCGACGTGCTGGATCGGCGGACCCGGGTCTCGATCGAGATGTTCGACCGCGGCGCGCGGGCGGCGCGGGCCTGCGCGGCCCTGATGGCGCGGGTGCTGGGGTGGGAGGAGGAGCAGTCGCGGCGGGAGGTGGAGTACTACCTCAAGCGGATCGAGGCGGAGCGGGCCTCGCAGGAGCAGATGGACGATCACACCGCGGACGCGGTGCGGCTGGGCGCCGAGGACATCGTGCCCGGGTGAGGCGGCGCCCGACCCGGCACGCGGTCCGCGACCGGCCCGCCCGGCACGGTTGATCGCGCCGTGGTTGGGGCACCTTCCATCGCGCCGTGGTTGGGGCACCTTCCGGGGCGCCGTGGCGTTCCATCGATACGCCGGCCAGGTGTCTTTCGGCGATGTTCGTCCCGGAACCGGTGGACCCCGCGCGCCGCCGGACTGGAGTATGGAAAGGGCAACCACCCGATCGCGCGGCGGGGCCGCGGCTGCATGGGGAGCGAGAGACTTGACCGACCCGGAAGCACCCGAGCGTTTGGTCGCGGGGCGATACCGCCTGGGTGATCAACTGGGCCGGGGTGGCATGGGCACGGTCTGGCGGGCCGTGGACGCCATGCTCGACCGCGACGTCGCGGTCAAGGAGATGCGGTTGCCTCGCTACGAGGACGACGACGAGCGCGGCACGCTGAGCGCGCGGATGTTGCGCGAGGCGCGTGCGGCGGCGCGGATCGACCATCCCAACGTGGTGACCATCTTCGACGTGGCCGAGGAGGACGGGCGGCCATGGATCGTGATGGAGCTGGTCCGCGGCCTGTCCCTGGCGCAGGAGCTGGACAAGGAGGGGCCGATCCCGTCCGAGCAGGTCGCCGAGCTGGGGCTGCGGTTGCTCGCGGCGCTGGAGGCCGCGCACGAGGCCGGCGTGCTGCACCGGGACGTCAAGCCCGCCAACGTGCTGCTCGCCCGCAACGGCCGGGTCGTGCTCACCGACTTCGGAGTCGCCTCGGTCGAGGACAGCGCCACGCTCACCCAGGCCGGCGCGATGGTGGGATCGCCCGAATACCTGGCGCCCGAGCAGATCGCGGGCGAGCCGCCCGGACCGGAGGCCGACCTGTGGTCGCTGGGCGCGACCTTGTTCGAGGCGGTCGAGGGCCGCCCCGCGTTTCGCCGCAACACGCACGCGGCCACGCTCGCCGCGGTGGCCGCGGGCCGTTTCCCGGAGATCTTCCTGGCCGGCCCGCTGACCCCGGTGCTCAAGGCGCTGATGGTCAAGGACCCGAGCCGGCGCGGCTCGCCGGCGCACGTGCGGGAACTGCTCCTGGAGGTCGTCGAGAGCGGTCCCAACCCGGCCGGCGGCCGGATCGCCGAGCGCTTCGTCCCGGACCGGATCCGGCCCGGCGCGGTCCGCCGGCACGGCGTGCGGGTGTCCGGTCACCCCCAGGCGCCGTCCGGGCCGCGCACGCCTCGGCCGCCGCGTACGCCTCGGCCGCCGGGCAAGGTCGGCGCCACCGCCTACCGGCCCGGCCGGGGCAGCCTGGACGAGACCTCGCCCAACGTGCGGCTGCCCCGCGAGGGCGGCGTCTTCCGGGCCCGCTACCGGCGCTGGCCACGCTGGTGGTTCCGGCACTGGACGACCATCCTGACCTCGGTCGGCATCGCCACCGCTGCCGGCGCGCGCTGGTTGGCCGCGTTCGGCAACTGGACCGGGATGTACACGATCGTGCTGCTCGCGCTCGCGCTGAGCGTGTGGCTGGTGTTGCCGCACCGGCGGATCTCCCGATCGGTGCCGATCGCGATGTTGCTCGGAGTGATCGCCGGCGGGGCCCTGGAGGCCGCGCGGATCAATCCCGACCCGATCATCGTGGGCGCCCTGATCGGCGGTTGCCTGGTGGTCGGCCCGTTCGTGGACAACAAGGTGATACCGCGACTGCGCCGCCGACGGCGGACCGATCTGGGCTTCGCGCTGCCCGTTCCGGAGGGCTGGACCTGTACGGACAGCCCCAGCGGATTGACGGTGACCGATCCGGACCGGCTGATCTCGGTGACCGTGACGGTGGATCGGGGCATCGTGATGGCCCCGGAGGAATCGGTCGCGCACCGTGAGCACGGCAGCATCGGCGGCCGGGAGCGACTGGACGGCGAGGACTACGAACGGCTGCTCCTGCGGGCCACCGACTACCGCGGGCACGAGGCCGCGGAGTGGGAGTACGTGTGGCGCGGCCAGGACCTGATCCCCTACCACGGCAAGGACCTGGTGGTCCGCACCGCGTCCGGCGTGCGCTACTGGCTGACCGTACGCGGACGCGACGATTTGTGGGGGACCGCCGGCGCGTACTACGAGCACGCGCGTGGACACCTGTCGATCGCGGGCTGACCCGGGTCGACGCGGAGACGATCGTGTCGAGGGGTCGGGATGAGTGGGCGCGTGCTCGCGGGGCGGTATCGGCTGGTCGAGGTGCTCGGTCAGGGCGGGATGGGGGTGGTCTGGCGGGCGCACGACCCGACCATCGGGCGGGACGTGGCGATCAAGGAGTTGCGGTTGCCCGAGCACCTGGACGCCGACGAGGTCGAGCGGCGCTCGGCGCGGATGCGGCGCGAGGTGCGCGCGGCGGGCCGGGTCCGGCACGCGAACGTGGTCACCGTGTTCGACGTCGTGGTCGAGGACGGCCGCCCGTGGATCGTCATGCAACTGCTGCCCGGCCGGCCGCTGACCGCGCTGATCGCCGAGGGCGCCATGGCGCCGGACCGGGCCGCGCGGATCGGCGCGCGGATGCTCGCGGGTCTGGCCGCCGTGCACGGGGTCGGCATCGAGCACCGCGACGTGAAACCCGCCAACGTCATGGTCGACGAGGACGACGGCGTGGTGTTGACCGACTTCGGCATCGCCACCCACGCGGACGCGCCCCCGGTCACCGAGACCGGCGCGACGGCGGGCACCCCCGAGTACATGGCGCCCGAGCGCGCGAGTGGGCAGCCGTCCGGGCCGCCCGCCGACCTGTGGTCGCTGGGCGTGACGCTCTACGAGATGGTCGAGGGGCACTCGCCGTTCCGCCGGGACAACCCGCTGGCCACGTTGCAGGCGGTCGCGGCCGGGATCTGCCCGCCGCCCGGGTGCGCCGGGCCGCTCGCCGAGGCCGTGCTCGGACTGCTCACCCGGGATCCGGCCGCGCGGATGACGGCCGCGGCCGCGGGGCCGCTGTTGGCCCGGGCGGGCGGGAGCGGCGGGACGGTGCGCCCGGACGTCGAGGCCACCGACGTGCGCGAGCCGATGCCCGTACCGGTCCCGCCCCCCGTTCCGCCTTCCATCCCGCCTTCCATCCCGCCTCCGGTCCGGCTTCCGGGCGCCGTCTCGCCCGCGCCGCCGCGGCCGGCCGGTCCGCCGCCGATGCCGGCCGGGCCGCCGACGCCCGCACCGACCGGGCGCCCGGGCCGACTGTTCATCGTGCTCGGCACGGTGGTCGCGGTGCTGCTGACCGCCGCCGGTGTCACGATCGGCGTGCTGGTGGGGCGGAACGGGGCCGAGCCTCCGGACGCGGCCTCGGCGGGCGGGCCGCGCCGAACGGCGCCGGTGACCTCGGCGGGCTCCGGCGTCGCCCAACCGGACACGCCCGCGACCTCGACCGCCGGCGCCCCGACCGGTGCCGCTCGCCCGACCGACCCGGGCGTCGTCGGGCCCGCGACGACGCCCGCGCGGGTGGACACCCCCGCTCCGACGAACCCGCCGGGCGGCTTCCGACGGGTCACCTCACGCGGCGCGTTCACCGTCCTGGTGCCCGCCGAATGGACCGATCGCGACGCCGTCGGCGAGCGGGTCTACTACCGCTCGCCGGACGACCTGTACCGCCTCGGAGTGCGCCCGGACGCGTCCGACGCCAAGGGCGATCCGTGCGGCGAATTGGCCGTACAGGAGTCCAAGGGCCTGGGACCGGGCACCTACATCGGAAACGGAACGGACTACCACCTGATCCGGCTCGAGTGCACCACCGTGCACGGACAGGTCGCCGGACTCTGGGAGTTCCGCTGGAACGATCGGGGCACCGTGCGCCGATCGATCAACATGCGCTTCGTCGAGGACGGCCGGACCTGGGACTTCTGGGTCTCCGGCCCGGACTCCGGCTCGGCGCTGGTGCGTTCGGCCTTCGACGCGGCGCGCGAGAGTTTCGCGCCGGGCGCGTGACCGAACGCTCTCGGGCGGAACCTTCGGAGCACACCGGACGTCTTACCCGTGACGCCAGTGACGCGCCGACGGGGCGGATCGGTGGTGTCCACGGTCTTGGGGAGGACCACGTGGCACACGACAGCGGCTCGCACGGCCGCCTGGTGGATGGGCGCTATCGGTTGGGCGAACCGCTCGGACGCGGCGGGATGGGCACGGTCTGGCTCGCCTTCGACGAGCTCTTGCGCCGGGACGTCGCGGTCAAGGAGGTCCGGATACCGGACGACCTGGACGAGATGGAGACCCAGGGGCGCTGCGAGCGCGCGCTGCGCGAGGCCCGCGCGGCGGCCCGGATCACCCACCCCAACGTGGTCACGATCTTCGACGTCGCCGAGGACGACGGGCGTCCGTGGATCGTGATGGAGCTGGTCCGCGCCCCCTCCCTCACCGACGTGCTGGAAGAGGGCCGGATGGCCCCGCACGAGGCGGCCGAGGTCGGCTTGGCCGTGCTCGCCGCGCTGCGCGCCGCGCGCGCCGCCGACGTGCTGCACCGGGACGTCAAGCCCAGCAACATCCTGATGGCGCCCGGCGGTCGGATCGTGCTGACCGACTTCGGCATCGCCACCGTGGCCGGCTCGGTGACGCTCACCGCGACCGGGATGCTGGTCGGCTCGCCCGAATACCTCGCGCCCGAACGCGTGCTCGGGCGCCGGCCCGGTCCGGCCTCGGACCTGTGGTCGCTCGGGGTGACGCTGTATCAGGCGGTGGAGGGTTTCTCGCCGTTCCGGCGCACCGGCGCGATGGACACGCTCAGCGCCGTGCTCACCGACGAGCCCGCGCCGCCGCGCCAGTCCGGCGCGCTGTGGCCGGCGATCGAGGCGTTGCTGCGCAAGGATCCGCTGGAGCGGGCCGACGAGGACGACACCGAGCGTCTGCTGATGGCCGCGATGGTCAGCGGCGGCGCGCCCGCCCCCCAGGAGCCGAGCGCGGAGCCGATCCCGCCGGGGACGGCGACGGTGGAGGACCCGGGCGGTGTGCGGGGCGTGACCCAGTCGTCCTGGCAGCAGGCCCCGCAGCCGCAGGAGACCCCGCATACCCCGCAGACGCCGCCGATCTGGCAGCAGGAGCCGCCGGTGAGCCCGGCGCCGCCGTTCGGCGCGGTGAGCCGGGCCGATCCGGACGGTGCGACGGGCGGGTATCCGCTGACCGGGTCGCACGCCTATTCGCCCGCCGACGCGGTCCACGGGTCCGAGACCGCCGACGACCGGCCCAACCCGGTGCTGATCGGCCCGGCGGCGGGTCCCGCGGCCCCCGGCGACCGCGCGGCCAAGAAGCGGCGCAAGACCATTCTCCTCGGTGGCATGGTCGCCGCGGCGGTGACCGCGCTGGCGATCTGGGTGCCGGCCGCGATGGGCGGACAGGGCGGCGGCAACGGCGGCGGCTCCGACGCGCCCCGAGAGGGCGGCTCGTCGCAGGGCGCCTCGGCGGCGGCGAACCCGCAGGGCACCGGCGACCGCGGCGACGTGCTGCGCGCCACGGGCAGTTCGGCCGGCACCGGACAGAGCGGCGGCGCCGGCACCTCGGGCAACAGCAGCCAGGGCGGCGGGTCGACCCGCACCTCTCGGCCCACCACCTCGAACACGGGCCACCCGTCCACGTCGCGCCCGCCCACCTCGCGCCCGCCGACCACGACCCCGCCGCGCACCACGGCTCCGGTGACCACGCGCCCGCCGATCGACCCGTCGAAGGGCGGCGGCGGGGCGAGCGGCGCACCGCGGAACCAGGGCGGCGCGACGGCGGCGAACTGATCGCGGTCGGCCGGCACGCCGTAGGGTGTGCCGGCGATCCCCGATCGCACGCCCGGTCGAGGGCGTGTCCTCGGTCGCCCGACAAGGGACCGAAGACACCCTCCATGGGCGGTCGACGCGCCCGAGGCTCGCATCCTCCCGCCGATCCCGGGGTCGCACCTAATGTGACGGGTTCTAGTCTGGAGATGGCCGGCGGGACAGTCGGCTGACGCGGGGAGGGTACGTGGCACAGACCGGGGGCACGCGCGGCCGGATCGTCGGCGGGCGCTACCGGTTGGGCACCATGCTCGGCCGAGGCGGCATGGGCACGGTATGGCGTGCCGTCGACGAGATGCTGCACCGTGACGTCGCGATCAAGGAGTTGCGACTGCCCGACCACCTCGACGACGAGGAGAAGGAGCTCGCCCGCGAACGCACGCTGCGCGAGGCCCGTTCGGCCGCCCGGATCGGTCATCCCAACGTGGTCACCATCCACGACGTGGTCGAGGACGGCGGCGTCCCGTGGATCGTGATGGAGCTGGTCGAGGCCCAGTCGCTGGCCGAGATCCTGGAGACGCAGGGCACGCTGACCCCGGCGGACGCCGCCGAACTCGGCATCAAGGTGCTCGACGCGCTGCTCGCCGCCGACGACAAGGGCGTGCTGCACCGCGACGTCAAACCCGCGAACATCCTGGTCACCCCGCACGGTCGGGTCGTGCTCACCGACTTCGGGATCGCCACCGCGACCGGCACCGCGACGCTCACCACGACCGGCATGCTGGTCGGTTCGCCGGACTTCCTGGCGCCCGAGCGGGCCGAGGGCAAGCGTCCCCTGCTCGCCGCCGACCTGTGGTCGCTGGCGGTCGTGCTCTACATGGCGGTGGAGGGCCGGAACCCGTTCCGCCGGGGCACGATGATCAGCACGCTGAACGCGATCCTGACCGATCAGGCGGACCCGCCCCGGCACGCGGGCGGGCTCGAACCGGTGATCGACGGCTGGCTGATCAAGGACCCGGACCTGCGGATGGGGGTCGAGGAGGGGGCCCGGATCCTGCGCGACGTGGCGAACTCGACGCCGTCGCGGCAATTCGACGCGGTCCCTCCGCCGCCCACGCACAGTCCCGCACCGCAGACCCCGACCACCCCGGTCGGGGCGTACGACCCGCACCGGCACGCGCAGCCCGGCTCCGACAGTGGCGCAAGCGGGCACCCCGACGGCAACACGCCGCCCACGGCGTGGTCGCAACCGGCGCACTCGCCCGCCGACGCGGGGATGTCGTCGACCCGGACCGGGCCGCCGGTCGGCGGCCCGCCGCACCGGCCGCCGACCCCGCCGGAGCCGTACCGCCCGACGCCGGAGCCGCGTCGTGGCGGCAGAGGACGTGTCGTGGCGGTCGTCGCGCTCGTGGTGGCGCTGATCGTGGGCGGTGTCGTGGTGGGCCTCGTGGTCACCAAGGACAAGGACGACGGCGACAAGGCGGGGTCGAACCCGGCTTCGTCGGGCGTGGACACCCCGGGGCCGACGGGGAGCAGCGCACCGAACACCACACCACCGGGCAGCACCGCCCCGACGACGCCTCCCCCGACCGTCTCCGGCCGACCGGCCAACCCGCCCGCCGGCTACGAACTGGTCCGCGACCCGCTCGGGTTCTCGCTGTTCATGCCCCCGGGCGTGACTCGCAGTCTGACCGGCGTCAACCGCGACCAGATCAAGTACCTGACGGCGGACAAGAAGACGGTCTACCTGATCGGCGCGACCCCGGTGGGCAACGATCCCAAGGGGAACTTCGAGACGGTCGTCGAGCCGGGCGCGCAGAAGCGGACCGCGTACAACCGGCTGCAACTGCGGGACTTCACCCCCGTTCCGCCCGGCTCGCGCAAGGCGGCGCTGTGGGAGTACACGTGGCAGGGCGACCCGATCGGTGAGGACACCACGAAGCGGGTGCCCAGTCACGCGATGAATCTGGGCATCGTGACGAACGGCAACACGGACTACGCGTTGTACGTGGCGTCGTACGAGTCGAACTGGGACTCGGTCTCGCGGGACCGGTTCGACAAGATGACGGAGTCCTTTCAGGGCCGCTGACGCGTGAGTTCGGGCCGAGCCCCGGGGTACGGTCCGGGGGAGTCCAGCCATCCCCGGAGGTACGCAAGTGACCACGCAGCGCCCCGAAGCTTCCGCACTCCTCGACGTCGACGTGATCGTCCTCGGTCTCGGCGTGGGCGGTGAGGCCGTCGCCGGCAACCTGGCCTCGGCCGGGTTGGAGGTCGTGGGCATCGAGGACGGCCTGGTCGGCGGCGAGTGTCCGTACTGGGGGTGCATCCCGTCCAAGGCGATGGTGCACGCGGCCGGCGAGGCTCGGCATCAGGAGCATCCCGACTGGTCGAAGGTCGCCGCGCGGGTGCGCGAGTTGACCGCCGACTGGAACGACCGGGCGGCGGTGGACCGACTGGTCGACAAGGGCATGACGTTCGTTCGGGGCGCCGGTCGGATCACCGACGTGGACACGGTCGAGGCGACCGACGCGGACGGCGTCGTGCGGCGATTCCGGGCCCGGCACGCGATCGTGGTCGGCACCGGCACCAAGGCGTTCGTGCCGCCGATCGAGGGCCTCGCGGGCACCCCGCTGTGGACCAACCGCGAGGCGATCGAGGCCGACGAGGCGCCGCGCTCGCTCGCGGTGCTCGGCGGTGGCGCTATCGGTCTGGAACTCGCCCAGGTGTTCGCCCGGTTCGGCACCGACGTGACGATCGTGGAGAACGGCGAACGGGTGCTGGCGGTCGAGGACCCCGAGTCCTCGGAAATGGCCGCGTGGGCGCTGGGCGAGGACGGTGTGCGGATCCACCTCGGCGTGCGGGCCGAGCGGGTCGCGTACGACGGCAAGGCGTTCACCCTCTCGTTGTCCGACGGGCGCTCGATCGAGGCGGAGAAACTGCTTGTGGCCACGGGCCGGCGGGTGGACATGGCGGCACTCGGCGCCGAGGCGCTCGGCGTCGACCCGCACGCGCACGCGCTGCCGGTGGACGGGCAGTTGCGGGTGCGGCCCGGTGGTGAGCCGCCGGCGGTGTGGGCGGTCGGCGACGTCACCGGGCAGGGCGCGTTCACCCACGTGGCGATGTACCAGTCGGCCATCGTGACCAAGGCGGTCCTGCACACGATCGGTCGCGGCGAGGCGGGCCCGGACGCGGACCACAGCGCGCTGCCGCGGGTGACGTTCGTCGACCCGGAGATCGGCGCGGTGGGTCTGACCGAGCATCAGGCCCGGGCCGCCGGACTCACCGTGCGAATCGGCCTCGCCGACCTGGCCGCCTCCTCGCGTGGCCACATCACCGGCGCGCGCGGTTTCGTGAAGGTGATCGAGGACGTCGACCGGGGTGTGCTGGTCGGCGCGACGGCCGTGGGCCCGGCCGGCGGCGAGATCCTGGGCGCGCTCGTGGTCGCCGTCCGCGCGGCGGTGCCGGTGGCCACGCTGCGGGACATGATGTACGCCTATCCGACCTACCACCGCACCATCGAGTCGGCGCTGGCCGATCTCGACACGGACTGAGCGGCGCCGGCCGGTCGATCCGGCGGGCACGGACGTGCCGTGCCCGCCGCGCACCGGACGGTCCTTGTTACCGCCAAGTAGTGCTGTCTAGGCTGGACGGCATGACGGACATCGCAGCGCCCGCGCCCGCAGCAGCACCCATCGACCTGCCGAGCCTGCCCGCCGAGCGGCTCACCCGTCGCGTCGTGACCGGCCCCGTACCGACGATGGTGACCACCCGCAGTCCGTTCGACGGCTCGCCGATCGCCGAACTCCCGGAGTCCACCCCGGAGAACGTGACCTCCGCGTTCGCCCGCGCGCGGCTCGCGCAGACCGCGTGGGCCAAACGTTCGGTGCGTGAGCGCACGGCGGTGTTCCTGCGGTTCCACGACAAGGTCCTGGAGCGTCAGTCGGAGATCCTGGACATCATCCAGACCGAGACCGGCAAGGCGCGCAAGCACGCGTTCGAGGAGGTCCTGGACGTCGCGCTGTGCTCACGGCACTACGGCCGGCGCGCCGCGGGCTACCTGCGCGAGCGCCGCCGGGCCGGTGCGCTGCCGGTGCTGACGAAGGCGATCGAGGTGCGTCACCCCAAGGGTGTGGTCGGCCTGGTCTCGCCGTGGAACTACCCGCTGGCGCTGTCCATCGGCGACGCGATCCCGGCCTTCGTCGCGGGCAACGCGGTGGTGATGAAGCCGGACACGCAGACCGCCTTGACCGCGTTGTGGGCCCAGGACGTGCTGATCGAGTGCGGCCTGCCCGAGGACCTGTGGCAGATCGTGCTCGGCGACGGCCCGGTGGTGGGCACCGCCGTGGTCGAGGGCGCGGACTACGTCGGCTTCACCGGCTCCACCCGCACCGGCCGCGAGGTGGCGCAGCGGGCCGCCGCACGCCTGGTCGGCGCGTCGCTGGAGTTGGGCGGCAAGAACGCGATGATCGTGCTGCCGGACGCGGACCTGGACCGGGCCGCCGAGGGCGCGGTGCGCGCGTGCTTCTCCTCCGCCGGACAACTGTGCATCTCGATCGAGCGGATGTACGTGCACGCCGACATCCACGACGCGTTCCTGGACCGCTTCCTGGCCCGGATCCAGACCATGCGGCTCGCGGCCGGCTTCTCGTGGGACACCGACATGGGCTCGTTGGTCTCCCGCCGTCAGTTGCACGCGGTGAGCAGGCACGTGGACGAGGCCCGGGAGGCGGGCGCGCGGGTGCTGATCGGCGGCACCGCGCGACCGGACCTGGGTCCGCTGTTCTACGAGCCGACGGTGCTCGCCGACGTCACGCCCGAGATGGCGGTGTGCGCCGAGGAGACGTTCGGGCCGGTGGTGTCCGTGTACGCGTTCACCGAGGAGGAGGACGTCGTCACCCGCGCCAACGAGACCGCGTACGGGCTCAACGCGAGTGTGTGGACGCGCGACACCCGGCGCGGCGGTGCGCTCGCGCGGCGGCTGCGCGCGGGCACGGTCAACGTCAACGAGGGTTACGCGGCGGCGTACGGCAGCGCGGGCGCGCCGATGGGCGGCATGGGCGACTCCGGCCTCGGCCGACGGCACGGCGCCGAGGGGATCATGAAGTTCACCGAGGCGCAGACCGTGGCCACCCAGCGGCTGCTTCCGATCGCCGCGCCCTTCGGCATGAGCGACGAGCAGTGGGCCCGCTCGCTGACCCTGTCGTTGCGGATCATGAAGACCCTCCGGGTGCGCTGACCCGCCGCGTGCGCCGACCGACCCCGCGCGCGTCGACCCCGGGTGCGCGCCGACGCTCTGCCGGTGCGGCCGCGCGCGGTGCGGTGCGCGCCGGCGCGGTGCGCGGCTCGCGGGGCGTGCGGGTGCACAAGGGTGAATTCCGATCGCCGGGGGAGCCCGGAATGGGCGCCGGAAAGTCGGGACAAAATGACATCTATCGACCGGTTAATGATCATCATTTGCGCTAACCGGACGTCTCCGGCTCGGGGGGGGGGGGGGGGGGGGGGGGGGGGAAGGGGGGGGGGGGAGGGGGGGTGGGGGGGGGGGGGGGGGGGGGGGGGGGGGGGGGGGGGTTGTGGTGGGGGGGGTGAGGAGGAAAAGGG
>NZ_JBVHLU010000149.1:0-20475 GCF_055558835.1 Embleya sp. NPDC025285 | reverse complement strand
CGTCTGGAGCGGGTCCTGCGATCCAAGGTCGACGGCGCGGTCAACCTGCACGAACTCACCGCCGACCACGACCTCTCCGCCTTCGTCCTCTTCTCCTCTCTTGCCGGCCTGCTCGGCAGTGCGGGACAGGCCAACTACGCCGCCGCCAACACCTTCCTGGACGCCCTCGCCCAGGACCGGCACGCGCGCGGCCTGACTGCCACCTCGCTGGCCTGGGGCCTGTGGGCCGAAGCCAGCGGGCTGACCGGCGCACTCGCCGACGCGGACCTGGCCCGGATGGCGCGTGGCGGGATCGTGCCGATGGCGTCCGACCTGGGACTCGCGCTCTTCGACACGGCCCGGGGCACCGACGAACCGCTGTTGGCGCCCGTGCGCATCGACCCCGGCGCGCTACCGGCCGGCCTGGTGGCCCCGATTCTGCGCGGCCTGGCCCGGGGGCCGGCCCGGCGCGCCGCGTCCGCCGATACGGCGGCCTCGGGCCCTTCGCTCGACCAGCGGCTGTCCGGTCTGTCCGCGGCCGATGGGGAGGAGCTTCTGCTCGACCTGGTTCGCGCCAACGTCGCAGCGGTTCTGGGTCACGGCTCGGCCGGCGCGGTGGATCCGGACCGGGCCTTCCGGGACCTCGGCTTCGACTCGCTCACCGCCGTCGAACTGCGCAACCGCCTCACCGCGGACACCGGCCGGCGACTGCCCGCCACCCTGATCTTCGATCACCCCACCCCGGTCGAGCTGGCTCGTCGGCTGCTCGACGACCTCGCTCCGGCACCGGTCGGCGCACCGGACGCCGCCGCGGAGGACGGCCCTTCCCGGGACGCCGCCGCGCCGGGATCGGCCGGAAACGGCACCGACGACGGGTTCGACGAGGAGGCCGTCGCGTCGATCGCCCTGATGGACGCCGACGAACTCATCCGCCTGGCGCTCGACGACTCCGGCGAGTCCTGACCCGCGCACGAGGATCGGCCCCGCCCATGACAGGGCGGGGTCGATCCTCGTTCACCGGCGCGAACCCGCCGACAGAGCGCGCAAGGGGGCGGTCGGCCTGCGCCGACCGCCCCCTTCTCGCCGTCAGTGGCCGAGCAGCGCCGACTCGTCCGGCTTCAACGGTGGTTCGGCCGAGACCGGGCGGGTGGCCGGGCCGGCGGCGAACCGACGGACCGCGGCGAGCACCTCGGGCGCCTGTAGCCGGGTCAGCGGCGCGGACAGCGTGGTGACCTCCATCGTCGCGACGGCGACGGTGGGTTCGGAGAGCGCCGCGGTCGAGACCAGGTCCGCGAACCGCCGTCCCGCCGGGGAGGGGTTGGCCAACCGGGTGTCGGTGACCTCCGAGCGGCAGCCCGGATAGTCGAGGTCCTGGCTGGTCGCCAGGATCCACGCGTCGTCGATCGCCGCCGCGACCGCCCGCTGGACGCGCCGAGCGAGCTGGGGAACGAGGCCGCCGAGCCGGCGCAGCTCGCCGTCGAGGGCGAGGGCGCTGTGCGCGGCGCAGCTCATCCCGTGTCCGTACACCGGGTTGAAGGCCGCCAACGCGTCTCCGAGCACGGCGAAGCCCGCGGGCCACGGGTTGACCTGCTCGTAGTGCAGCCGCCGGTTCATCGTGCTGCGCGAGCCCTGCACCTCGGTGACCGGTTCGGCGGCGGCGATCAGGTCGCCGACGATCGAGTGCCGAACCGCCCCGGCGAACGCGGCGAAACCCTCCTCGCCGCCGGGTGGTTCCGCGCCCCGGGTCCCGGAGATGGTGACGATCCACCGGCCGCCCTCGATCGGGACGAGCACCGCGCTCTGCCCCGGGCGCCCCGAGCGGTGGTCCGGGTAGACACTGACCACGGGAAAGTCCTTCTCCGCCCCCACCGGCGCGCGGAAGATCCGACTGGAGTAGCGCAGCCCGGAGTCGACGGTCTCCTCCCGCACGGGAGGTACACCCAGCTCCGCCAGCCACTTCTTGGCCGGCGACCCGCGGCCGGTGCTGTCGACCACGAAGTCGGCCGCCAGCGGGGTCGGTCCGGCCGAACCGTCGCGCGGCCGGAGGTCGATCCCGGTGACCCGTCCGAACTCCGTGCGCGGACCGAGCACGTCCATCGCTTCGCGTAGGGTGATCCGCGGATCGCGCAGCACGGTGTCCCGTACCGTCCAGTCGAGCAGCTCTCGACTACACGTGATCATGAACTGGCTGCCCGGGAACCGCTGTTGCCAGCCGTACGCGGTCAGCGACACGACGTTCGCGGGCAGCCCGATCCGGTGCGCCCCAGCGGCGAGCAGTCGGTCGGTGGTACCGGGCAACAGGCTGTCGATCGCCCGGGCGCCGCCGGACATCAGCAGATGCGCGTGGCGGGCCTGCGGCAGGCCCTTGCGCGGATACGGACCGTCGGGCATCACATCGCGGTCCACCACGGTGACGGAGTCCACATGGCCCGCCAGTACGCGCGCGGTCAGCATCCCCGCGAGTCCGGCACCCAGCACCACGGCGTGCTTCGAGTCGGTCATCGGTACGCCACCCTTCCAGTCGTCGTTCGGGGCAGGGGAGGCCGCGTCATGCGGGGTCCAGGAACACCACGTCGGACAGGCCCCAGTAGCCCTGCATCTCGGCGATCAGTCCGTCGGCCCCGACCTTGATGGCCATCACGTAGTCGAAGCGGATGCGCGTGCCGGGGTCGCTCTCCTCGGGCGGCGCGGGGATGAACCCGAGGCGCACCAGATTCGGTCCCCAGGGCTGGTAGTTCATGGTCGTGACGACCGGTACCGCGGCGCTCGCACCGTCCTGCGCCGCCACCGGTACACCGGAATCCTCGAAGGCCCGGCAGGCGATGGCCGCGCCCGCGTGCGCGCGCAACGCCTCGATCCCGCTCTGCGGCCCGGTACCCACCGGGTCCTCGAACCGTACATGCGGCGAATAGAGGGCCAGTAGGCCTTCCAGATCGCCGGCGTTCACCCGGCGGCAGTGCTCTACCACCAGGTGCTTGCGCAGATTCTCATCGGGCACGGCAACCTCCCGGCGCCCGCGGTCCGACCGGGGACGAAGTGGTGACAGGCATAGCCGGACTCTGACACGCGGCACCCCGGCGGCAACCGCCTAGAACCGCGGTTCAGGGGTACGCCCGCACAGGTTAGGGGTGCGCCGGGTGGCCATCGGTTCTCCGGTATCCCGTCCGGCGTAGTCCGAGTCCGGCGGGAACAGGCGACGCCGGCCGCGGCTCCCGCCGGCAGCGGGGTCGAGGTGATCCGGCGGCCGAACCGCTCCGCGCCGCCCGTCGACGGCACGTGTCGCCGCCGAGCCCACGAACGCGATCGGCCGGCCGCACCACGACGGACACGCCGCCGGCGTCCCGGCCGCCGGCCGGGACGCCGGCTGAACCACGGCGCTGCGCCGCGATGGGCGCGAGGTCACATGAACCACGGCGCTGCGCCGCGATGGGCGCGAGGTCACATGGTCACGTCGGTGGCGCCCCAGAAGGTCCTGGCCTCTTCGATGAGTCCGTCGTTGTCGATGCGGAACGTCATCACGGCGTCGACGGTGACCCGCTTGCGCTCGGGGTCCTCCACGTTGATCAGATCGGCGGTGACCGCGGCCGCGACGTGGCGGTCGTCGTGTGCGCCGACGATCGAGTGGACGGTGTCCTTGATGTCGGCCTGGGTGATGGTGACGTCGTAGAAGTGGCGCAGCGCCTCGTGGCCGCGGGTGACGGGAGCGCCCAGGGGGTCTTCGATGTATCCGTCTCCGGCGAACATGGCGACCACGCCGGCGACGTCCCCGGCGTTGAGCCTGCGGTAGTACTCGGTGATGATCTTCTTGCGGGTCGGCTCGTCGGGCATGGTGCTCCCTCCGTCGGTGGTGCTCGGCCGGAACGCGCCCAGCCAGTACGGCTCGCGCTGGAACGGGTAGGTCGGCAGGTCGATCCGCCGGGCCTGGACGCCGCGGAACAGCGCGGCGTGATCCAGGTCGGCGCCGGCCACGTACAACCGGGCCAGCGCCGACGCGATCGCTCCGGATCCGGGGGCCTGCCGGAGGTGAACGGTGACGGCCGCTCCCGAGTCGGGCCGGTCCTCGGCGGCACCGAGGTTCACGACGAGGTCGGTGCCGCGTGCCTCGGACGCGCCGCCGCGTTCTCGCGTCGGTTCGCCGACGACCGGTGCGGCGCCGGTGAGCAGGGCCTCGGCGTCGATCGGCTTGCCGCTGCCCGCCCGCAGCGCGGGAATTCGCGGCCGCGCGATCGTACGGTCGTCGAGGTCGTCCGTACGACCGGCGACCACCGCGGCAGCCTGACGCAGGGTCAGGCTGCCGCCGAGGTGGGCCGCGGCGATCTGTCCGAGGCCGCGGCCCAGCAGGGCGTCCGGGCGCAGACCCTGGCTCTCCAACAGCCGGTAGCCGGCGACGTGCGACGCGAACGCGGCCGCGGAGACGAGCGGTTCGCCGTCCGTGCCCGGGAGGGGCAGCGGCCGGTCCAGGTAGGGGGCGAGGGCGCCGGCGGCTCCGTCCCAGGCATGCGCGTAGGCCGGAAACGCGGCGTAGAACTCGGCCTCGGCGGCGGGCAGGCGCTCCTCGGCGTCGGGCAGCAGGGCCACCAGGCGTGCGCCCTCGCTCGCGGACCGGCCGGTGACCAGGGCGGGATGGGGGAGGCCGGCGGCCAAGGCGGCCAGGGCGTCCAGGAGTTCGGACCGATCCCGCGCCAGGATCACGGCGCGTTCCTCGAATGCGCTGCGCGTGGTGGCCAGCGACCAGGCGACGTCGGTCGGGGTGACGGTGTCCGCCTCGACCAGCCGTTCGCGCAGCCTGCGGGCCTGTTCGGCCAGGGCGGGGCCGGTGCGGGCCGACAGCAGGCAGGGCAGCGGCGCCGACCCGGTGTCGGGGGCGTCCCGCGAAGGCGGTGCGGTGGGGTCGTCGGGCGCCTGTTCGAGGATGAGGTGCACCTTGGTGCCGTTGCCACCGAACGAGGACACCCCGGCGCGGCGCGGCCGCCCGGTCTCCGGCCACGGAACGGCCCGATGGGCCAGGGTGATTCCGCTGTCCTTCCAGTCGACGTCGGCCAGTGGCTCGGCGGCGTGCAACGCCTCGGGCACGATGCCGTGCCGCATGGCCAGGATCGTCTTGATCACGCCCACGACACCGGAAGCGGCGTGGGGGTGGCCGATGTTGGCCTTGACGCTGCCCACCCACAGGGGGCGGTCGGCGGGACGGTGTCGCCCGTACGCGTCGATGACCGCCTCCGCCTCGACCGCGTCGCCCAGGGGGGTACCGGTGCCGTGTGCCTCGATCACGTCGATGTCGGTGGGGCCGAGGCCGGCCTCGGCGAGAGCCAGGCGCATGACCTGACTCTGCGAGGGGCCGTGCGGTGCGGTCAGCCCGTTGCTGGCGCCGTTGTGGTTCAGGGCCGAGCCGCGGATCACCGCGAGCACCCGGTGACCCCGGCGGCGGGCCTCGGAGAGGCGTTCGACGACCAGCACGCCGGCGCCCTCGCCCCACCCGGTGCCGTCGGCGTCGGCCGAGAAGGACTTGCAGCGGCCGTCGGAGGCGATACCGCCGAGGTTCTCGAACGCGGCCGGGAACGCCAGCACGGTGACGCCGCCGACCAGCGCGGAAGCGCACTCGCCGCGCCGCAGCGCCTGGCAGGCCAGGTGCAACGCGACGCCGGAGGACGAACAGCCGGTGTCGACGGCGAGCGTCGGCCCCTCCAGACCGAAGGTGTAGGCCACCCGGGCGCAGGCGAACGGCGAACCGGCGCCGGAGGACACGTAGGGCAGGCTCGCCTCGGGCACCTGCCGCAGGTCGGAGACGTAGTTCTGGGAGAAGGTGCCGAGGTAGACACCGGTGCGCGACCCGCGCAGCTGTCGTGGGTCCTCGCCGGTACGCTCCAGCGCCTCCCAGGCCAACTCCAGCAACAGCCGTTGCTGGGGGTCGATCACCAATGCCTCTTCCGGGCTGATGTCGAAGAACGCCGGGTCGAAACCCGAGGCACCGGTGATGAAGCCGCCCTCGGACAGCAGGCCGACGCCGGGCATGGCCTGGTTCCAGGCCGCGAACCGTTCCAGGTTCCAGCCGCGGTCGTCCGGGACGGGCCCGACCGCGTCGCCGCCGGACGCCAGCAGGTTCCACAACTCGTCCGGCGATTCGATCCCGCCGGGGAGTCGGCAGCTCATGCCGACGACGACCACCGGGTCGTCCTCGCCGACCGGCACGTCGCGGCGGGTGAGGACCGGGCCGGCGGCCTCGTCCGGGTCTCCCGTGAGTCGGGAGCGCAGGTACTGGGCGAGCGCGCCGGGCGTGGGGTGGTCGTAGATCAGGCCGACCGGCAGGCGCAGGCCGACAGCGGCGGCGAGTCGGTTGCGCAGGTCCACCGAACTGAGCGAGTCGAAGCCCAACTCGCGGAACGGCCGCCCGGGACCGACCGCGTCGACGCCGGCGTGGCCGAGCACGGCTGCGGCCTGTTCGCGGACGAGGTCGAGCAGGATCCGGGTGCGTTCGGCGGGGGGCTCACCGGCCAACCGGGCGGCCAGGTCCGGGCTGTTGCCTGCTTTCGTGCCCACCGCACGACGCAGGGGAGTACGGAGCAGACCACGGTAGAGCGGGGGCGGCGGATTGCCGGCGAGTTGCCGGGTGAGTGCGGCGAGGTCGGTCGGCAGCGGCACGAACAGGGCGGTGTCGGTACGCACCGCGGCGTCGAAGATGGCGAGGCCGTCCGCGGTGGACAGGGTGCGGAAGCCGGCATCGACCATTCTGTCCTGGCCGGCGGTCTGTACGCGGCGGGTCAGCTCGCTCAGTTCCGCCCACATGCCCCAGGCCAGCGCGGTGCCGGGCAGGCCGTGGGCGCGGCGTCGCGCGGCCAGGGCGTCCAGGAAGGTGTTGGCGGCCGCGTAGTTGGCCTGGCCGGCGGTGCCGAGGACCCCCGCGGCGGAGGAGAACAGTACGAACGCGGCCAGGGGCGCGTCGCGGGTGAGTTCGTCGAGGTGCCGTGCGGCGTCCGCCTTGGGGCGGAAGACGCCGGCCACGCGTTCCGGGGTCAGGGCGTCCAGGACGGCGTCGTCCAGGACGCCGGCGGCGTGCACGACGGCGGTGAGGGGGTGGTCCACGGGCACGGCGGCCAGGACGGCGGCGAGCGCGTTTCGGTCGGCGGCGTCGCAGGCGGCGACGGTGACGTGGGCGCCCAATTCGTGGAGTTCGGCGGTGAGTTCCGCGGCGCCGGGGGCGGCCGGGCCGCGGCGGCTGAGCAACAGCAGGTGTCGGACGCCGTGGTTGCGGACGAGGTGGCGGGCCAGGAGTGCGCCGAGGGTGCCGGTGCCGCCGGTGATCAGCGCGGTGCCGTTCGGATCGAGCGGGGTGTGGTCGGCTGCGGGGGTGGTGCCGGCGCGGCTGAGGCGGGGGGCCCGCAGGGTGCCGGCGCGGATGGCGAGTCGGGGTTCGCCGGCTGTCAGGGCTTCGCACAGGAGATCGGCGAAGACCCGGGTGTCGGTGGTCGTATCGGTAGCGATGTCCGTGCCGGTATCGGTGCCGGTGTCGAGCAGGAGGACCCGTCCCGGGTGTTCGGCGTCGGCCGAACCGACCAGGCCCCACAAGGGCGCGGCCTCCAGGTCCGGCGCCTCGCCGACGCTCGCGACGACCGCGGACCGGGTGAGCAGGACCAAGCGGCTGTCCGCGAGCCGATCGTCGGCCACGAACGCCTGCATTAGCTCCAGGGCCGCGCATGCGGCGGCCTCGGGGCCGGCGCCGGAAGCGGCGGCCGGGACGACGACGACGTCCGGGGCGCGGGCGCCCGCGGCGACGGCGGCGGTCAGGGTGGCCAGGTCGCGGTGAACCCACACTTCGGCACCGGTGCCGGTCTCGGTACGGGTATCGCGGAGCGCGGCGGACAGCCCGACGTGGCCGGGGTCGTCGGTGAGCAGCGCCCAGTTCGCGGGCGGCGTCTCCGGTGTTATGGTCACCGCTGCCCACTCGACGCTAAAGAGCGTGTCGTGCGGCAGGTCCGCGGGCACCGCCGAGTTCCCTGCGGCCACCGGCCCGAAGACCACCGGGCCCAGGTCGGCCAGTGGCTGCCCGGCGGCATCGGCGAACATTGCGGTGACCGTGTCGTCGGCGCCCGGACGCAGTCGGACGCGGGCGGAGTCGGCGCCGATGGCGTGCACGGCGACGCGGCCCAGCGACGTGGGCAGCCGGCCGGTGCCCTCGTCGTGCGGCGATCGGGCGAGGTGCCAGGCCCGGAGCGCGGCGTCGAACAACGCGGGGTGGATGTGGTAACCCCGTACCTCGCGGGCGTTCTCGCCGAGGACCACGTCGGCGAACACGTCGCCGCCGCGCCGCCACAACCCGCGGACCACCGCCCCATCGGGGCTGCCGTCGTCGTCCGGAAGCGGGAGCGGATCCGCGTCCGGGGGCGGCCGGTTGCCGTCCTCCACGACCGGCGGAGGAGACACATCGGTGAGGGTGGCGCCGGCGTGCCGGACCCATCGGCCGCCCGCGGTGGCGGGATGGCGTGCGTGCACGGTGAGCGTACCGGCGGAGCCGCCGATCCCGGCGGCGGTCACCTGGATGCGGGTGGCACCTGCCGTGGGCAGCACCAGCGGCCGATCCAGGACCAGCCCCGCCACGGTGGCGCCGACCTCGTCGGCGGCGCGTACCGCCAGCTCCGCCAGGGCGGCGGCGCCGAGCGTGGGCAGGCCCTGTGCATCATGCCGCACCGAAGGGTCGGCGGCGTCGACGACACCGGTGAGGACGACCGCGTCGCGGTCGGCCAGTTCCACCGCCGCACCGAGTACCGGATGGTCGGCGGCGTCCAGGCCCAGCGCGCCGGGTTCGATCGCGGTGGCGCCGGGCGACAGCCAGTAGCGGGCGCCCTGGAACGGGTAGGTGGGCAGCGCCACGTCTGCGGCGTCGATTCCGGCGAACAGCGGGCCGAGTCCGATCCTGCCGGCACGGACCGCGGCCTCGGCCAGCGAGGTACGAAAGCGCGACAGGGAGTCGTCGGCGCGCCGCAGGGTGCCGATGACGGCGGCGTCCGCCTCGGCGTCCTCGGCACACTCCTCGACGGCCGCCGTGAGTACCGGGTGCGGACTGGTCTCGACGAAGACGCCGTGACCGCTCGCGAGCAGGGCGCGTACGCCCTCCTCCAGCAGGACGGTCTGTCGCAGATTGCGATACCAGTAGTCGGCGTCCAGTCGCGCGGTGTCGATCCAGTCGCCGGTGACGGTGGACCAGAACGGCAGATCGGAACCGCGGGGTCGGATATCCGCGAGGTCCGTCAGCAGCCGGTCGCGCAGGGACTCGACCTGTGCGGAGTGCGAGGCGTAGTCGACGGGGATGTGGCGCGCGCGCACCCCCTCGGCCTCGCAGGCCCGCAAGAAGTCGGCGAGTCGGTCCTGATCACCGGAGACGACGGTGGAGCGAGGGCCGTTGTGGGCGGCGATCGACAGCCGGTGGTCGGCGCCCTGGAAACGGGCCAGGACCGCATCGACCGGCAGCGCCACCGAGGCCATCCCGCCGTGCCCGGCCAATTCCGCGGCGATCGCCCGGCTGCGCAACGCGACGACCTTGGCGCCGTCTTCGAGCGACAGCGCGCCCGCCGCACAGGCCGCGGCGATCTCCCCCTGGGAGTGGCCCAGGACGGCGGCCGGCCGCACACCGTGGTCCTGCCACAGCCGCGCGAGGGACACCAGGACCGCCCACAGCGCGGGTTGCACGACGTCGACCCGGGTGAGCGCGGCCTCGTCGTCCAGCACCTCGCTCAGCGGCCGGTCGGTCCAGGGCGCGAGGGCCTCCTCGCACGCGGCGAGGTGAGCAGCGAACTCCGGGCATTCGTCGCGTAGTCGGGTCGCCATCCCGGTCCACTGGGAGCCCTGGCCGGGGAAGACGAAGACGACCTTGCCGCGGACGGCGGCCGACCCCTCGACCAGCAGCGGTGACGGGACACCGGAGTCGAGGGCGCGCAGCGGTTCCCGGGCCCGGTCGAGGTCGTCGACCAGGACGACCGCGCGGTGTTCGAAGACGGTACGGGTGGTGGCCAGCGCGGCGCCGACCGCGACGGGGTCCGGTCGCGGCTCGCGCACGCTCCAGGTAGCCAGTTGTCGGGCGCGGGCCCGCAGCGCCTCCGGGGTGGCCGCGGACAGCAGCCACGGCACCGGACCATGGCCCAGCGGACCGTCCGCGAGCTGCTTCCCGGGTTCGGCCGGCGGCGGGTCGTCGTCGGGGTCGGCCTGCTCCAGGATGACGTGCGCGTTGGTCCCGCTGAGACCGAACGAGGAGACCGCGGCGCGGCGCGGCCGGCCCAACCGCGGCCAGTCGCGCGGTTCTTCGGCGAGGCGGACATCCCCGGCGGACCAGTCGATGTGCGGTGAGGGGGCGTCGACGTGCAGGGTACGTGGCACTTGCCCGTTGCGCAGCGCCATGACGGTCTTGATCACACCGGCGAGACCCGAGGCGGCCTGGGAGTGGCCGATGTTGGACTTGACCGACCCCAGCCACAAAGGAAGTTCGGGGTCGCGCTGCTGTCCGTAGGTGGCCAACAGGGCCTGCGCCTCGATCGGATCGCCGAGCGTGGTGCCGGTGCCGTGCGCCTCGACCATGTCGACCTGGTCGGGCGACAGGCCGGCGTCGGCGAGGGCGGCCCGGATGACCCGCTGCTGGGAGGGACCGTTGGGCGCGGTCAGCCCGTTCGACGCGCCGTCCTGGTTGACCGCCGAACCGCGCAGCACGGCCAGTACCCGCCGGCCGTTGCGCCGCGCGTCCGACAGCCGCTCGACCAGGAGCAGGCCCACACCCTCGGCCCAGGAGGTTCCGTCGGCCGCGGCGGCGAACGGTTTGCAGCGGCTGTTCGGGGCCATCATGCCCTGGCTGCTGAACCCGTGGAAGATGCTGGCGGTGGACATCACGGTCACCCCACCGGCCAGCGCCAGCGAGCACTCCCCGTTGCGCAGCGCCTGAGCGGCCAGGTGCAGCGCGACCAGTGAGGAGGAGCAGGCGGTGTCCACCGTGACCGCCGGGCCCTCCAGGCCGTAGACATAGGAGAGTCGGCCCGAGATGACGCTGCTGGAGGTACCGCTGACCAGGTAGGTGCCCACGCCCTCGGGCAGCGTCGTGACCCCGGCGCCGTAGCCGGTGCCCGTGCCGCCGATGAAGACGCCGGTTCGGCTGCGCTTCATCGAGGACGGCACGATGCCGACGCTTTCGAAGACCTCCCAGGAGGTCTCCAGGAGCAGCCGCTGCTGGGGGTCCATCGCCAACGCCTCGCGAGGCGCGATGCCGAAGACGGACGCGTCGAAGCGGTCGGCATCGTCGATGAAGCCGCCCTGCGGGGCCGGGCCGATGCCGTCGCCGGCCGCGGCGAGGTCGAGCACCTGCTGCTTCCAGCCGCGATCGTCCGGGAGGTCGCCGATGGCGTCGGTGCCGTCGACGACCAGCTGCCACAGATCCTGGGCGCTGGACACCGAGCCGGGGTAACGGCAGCCGATCCCCACGATCGCGATCGGCTCGCCGGATGTTGCGGCCAGCTCCTCGTTACGCGCGGTGAGTTGCTCGTTCTTCGCGCGCAGCCGTTCGTTCTGCGTCAGCGACGCCCGGAGCGCGTCGACGAGCCGGTCCGAAGGGGCGGTCACGCCGAACTCCGTTCGTCGCAGTGGCAGAGCGGGGAAGAGGCCCCGGCCGAAGGGCGTTGGGCCGACCCGTGCATCGCCCGCCGCCCCGTCTTCACCACACCATGGATGTACGGCCTGTTCGCCTCACGCGAACGAGGGCGACCGAATGAGCCGTCACCGCTTGCCGCCACCAGGCAGGCGGTCTCGGACGTCGGCTCGACGCGCCGACGGCAGCGGCCCGCCGGCACCTTGACGGGCTTTGTTCTTGCGGGTGGGAGCACCCATCCCCGCAGTGGTCGGGGGCGAGCAGCCGGACAACTATCCACGGAGAACTCCCGTTTCCGTTTCGCCAACGGCACTGGCACCGCGCACCGACACTGGCGGACGATCACAACAGGGCTGCCCGTCACGCTATTGAGCCCAGTACCGGAGCCCAACCCCATCATCCGCTCGGGCCACCCCAGATCCTCCGCCCGAACCCCCTTACCGAGCGCCGGCGTTGGGAACCGGGCCTGCCACATCCAGGCGTCGATGCCCCGAACTCACGTCCGCCTCATCCGAGCGCGGAGAGCGCGTCGAGCCGCTCCGGCGCGAAGCCGGCCCGCCGCTGCCGTGCGTTCGCGAGGGCGACCCCGAGCTCGACCTGATGCGCCGCACCACCGTGTTCGACCGAGATCGTCTCCTCGTCCATCGACGCGACCGCGGGCCGACAGAGCCGAGTGCACGGGCCGACCGCCCCGTACGCGGACCGGCCGACCGTCTTGGCCTTCGTCCCTTGCCTCGGCCGGCCCACCCTCGTCGGTGGTGTCGTCCCGGTCGTCGAGGTCGGGGTCCTCCCACGCGTCGTCCTCGGCGAGGGCCGGGGAGTTCGTCGCTGTCCGCCGTGGCGGCTTCGCTGTAGGCGCTGTTCCCAGGAGGCTCCCAGACCCGAGGCGTGGCCGTGAGGTAGAGCCGTCGGGCGGCGGGGAGCCGGGTGCCGAGCGGTCAGGACGGCGCCCAGCGACTGGTGGCGAGAAGCTCTGGAAGGCGACCGCGAAGCTGTCGTCGCACTCGCCGGCCTCCCCACGTCTGCCGACCCGACGCCGCAAGAACTCGGAACCGGCGGCAGCTTCATCCCACTGACACGACTCGTGGAGACGATCACGCCGCGCGGGCATCAATCAGGCGACCATCCGTAGCCGACCATGACACAACCACCGTCCGGGGCCGTCGGAGCAATTGTCAAGACCTATGGATGGGAGCCGCACCGACCCAGCGGTGATAGGCGTCCACGTCGACGTTGCTGCCGCACACGATGGTGACTACGTGTCGGCCGGCGAAGCGGTCACGGTCTTCGAGGACAGCTGCGATGCCGAGCGCGGCCGACGGTTCGACGACGAGGCCGGCGTGGTCGAGGAGCATCCGCATACCGGCGATGATCGACGCCTCCCGGACCAGGACGGCGTCGTCAGCGACGAGGAGGAGATCGTCCAAGACGGCCGGGATGGGACGCCGGCCGGCGACGCCGTCGGCGATGGTGTCGGTCGAGTCGGTGGTGACGACACGTCGTTGGTGCCACGAGTGGGTCATCGCCGGTGCGCCCAGCGGCTGGACGCAGATCACCTCGATTTCGGGTACCAAGGCTTTCACCACATGACCCACGCCGGTGGCCAGCGCCCCGCCTCCGAGAGCAATCAGGACGGTGTCGAACGTCTGTGCGGTGTCCACCAGTTCCAGGCCGACGGTCGCCGCGCCCTCGCAGGTCTCGATGTCCAGACTGTCTTCGACCAGCCGGATGCCGTTGTACCGCGCGATGGCCGCCGCCCGCTCGCGAGCCGACTCGTGGTCGCCGTCCACCAGCTCCAACCTGGCGTCCAACGCGCGGATGCGATCAAGCTTGGCCACAGTCGCAAAGCGGGATGCCACGACGGTCACGTCGAGCCCTCGGCCGCGACCGGACCAGGCAAGGGCTTGGCCAAGGTTGCCTGCGCTGGCGCACACCACGGCTCGCGGACCATTGTCGGGGAGCAGGCTCGCGACCACCTCGGTGCCGCGGGCCTTGAAGCTGCGGACCGGGTTCGCCGTTTCGAGCTTGATGCTCACCCTGCACCCGAGGCCGGGCTCCAGCGCCTCGCAGCGGTAGAGCGGAGTGTCGAGAAAAATCGGGTCGATCAATCGGCGAGCGGCCCGGATCCGAGCAGTGTCGAGGCGCGTCTCCTGCACGACACGAAAGACTAGCGCCGCCGGCGCTGTTCCACCGAATACTCCGCCGCCGAGCACTCCCCGCGGTAGCGCGAATGCTTGATCGCGTCGGTTACGCCAAGGCGGAACCAACCCTCCCGTCCCCTGGCGTCTCGGCCACGTTCCGCAGCCTTCAACGTGCCCTGGGCACGGGCACAGGCACGGGCGCGGGCCCGACCCCGAGCGCGGAGTGCGAATTGGGCCCGTGAAAGGGAGGCCGGGAATGCGAGCACGAGATGCGGTGGCCGGCTGGCTACTTGCTCCTGAAAAAGGGTTCGTCCACGTGAAGTGGACCGCTCGTCCGCTGTCGTGCCGAACTCACGGCGGCGTGTGTGGTCCAGGCCTGCAGGAGTTCGTCGTCGTTGTCGGGCAGGGCCGGGCGTAACCAGCGGGGCCGGCCCAGGTCTTGCACGCGGGCGGCGGGGATGCCGTGTACGTGTGCCATCGCGAGTTGGGTGTCGGCGTCGGGTGTGGTGCCGGCGAGCCATCGGCTGACTTTTTCGGGGCGGATGGCGGAGACGCTCAGGCCCAGGGCGCGTTGCGCGTCGGCCACGGCGGTCAGGTAGGTCCTGGCGTTCCAGCCTCCGCCGTGGAGGACGGCGTTGAGTGGATGCGCCTTGGTGTCGTGTCGCACGGCGTGCCCTTTCCGTCCGCGTGTGACAACCATCGTCGCCGGTTGTCAACGGCTCGGACACGTGCCCGGGAAAGAGGCGGTTGCTCGTGCACCGCCGCGATCTGCTGCTCGGCACCGCGTCCACCGCAGCCGCCTCCCCCACCGCCGTCTTCGGCCGGCACTTCACCCCCGACGACCGCACCGCCGAACGATCCCGCGCTGGGGCACGGGTGAGCGCCGCCGACATCGAGGCCCTGCACCTGGCGCGCACGCGGTTCACCCAGCAGGACCGGGAACAGGGCGGCGGGATGACCCACCCGTGGCTGTCCGCCTACCTCGACCGGCACCTCGCCCTGCTCCTGAACGGCTCCTACACCGACCCTTCGGCCGTGAACTGTTCTCCGCCGCCGCGCAGTCGACCGAGTTGTGGGGCCACATGCTCTACGACGCCGGCGCCCACGGGGCCGCGCAACGCCAGTTCATCCTGGCCCTGCGCATGGCCAAGGCCGCCGGGGACCGCGCCTTCGCCGCGCACGTCAACCCCAGCCTCGCCGCCCAGGCCGTCTTCCAACCACACGGAACCGACGCCGTACGACTCGCCCGCGGCAGGCGGCCACGCACCGCCGTCCCTGTTGGCGCGGCTGTACGGGGTCGACGCCCGCGGCCACGCCCTCACCGTCGACGAGCACGAGGCGCGCCGCGCCCTCGCCGACGCGGGCAACCATCTCGAACACCTCGGCGGCGGAAACGACTCGACCTGGTTCGCGTCGTATACCCCACGCACTCCGCCGGGGCCGTCATGCACACCCTGCGCGACCTGGGCCATGCCCGCGAAGCCGCCCGCCACCTCGACGACGTCCTACACCCCGCCCCCGGCCGCCTACGCGCCGGCGCCTCCACCAACTGCCGGCCACCTCGGTCCTGCTACGGCTGCGCGAGGACGAACACGCCTGCCGCCTCGCCGCACGCGTCGTTGCCGGCAGCCGCGTCGACTCCAGCCGCCTCCAGGCACGCCTGACCGAGTTCAACACCGAAGCCGCCCGCGCACACACCCCCGTCACCCGGGACCACCTCGAAGCACGCCGGAGCTGTAGACCGACTCCGTCCGCACACCGCGAAAGCGGTTCGGTATCGGGCGCGGGCGAACGCCGACACCGCCCGGTCTTGCGGAGCGGCCGGTTGTGGGCACCCCGATCCGCAGGACCATCGCTCCGTCGCTCCTTCGATTCTCTGGCCCGCACCGCCCGGTCACCGCCGCGATCAGAAGAGTGGTTCGTCCGAGGCCGGAACGGGCGTCGGCAGGCGGTGGAGTGCGATCGCCTCGTCCACGCGCCCCTGCCCGATCAGCATGCGCGCCAGACGGGAACGGCCGTGCCCAGTGGCCGCGGCGCGCTCCCACAACGCGTCGATCGCCTCGTCGACCCTGCCCTCGGCCTCCAACAACACGGCCAAATGCTCGACGGAGCCACAGTGTCCGCCCTCCACGTGAGCCGAGACCTCGGCCATCGCCTGATCGCCCATCCCGGCCTCGGACAGCAACCAGGGCCGCAACTCCTCCACGTACCACGTGACGTCGGGGGTCCGCTCCGCCGTCTCGGTGGCCAGTTCCAGCGCCTCCCGCGCACGGCCCGCGTCGACCAGCAGCCCCAGGAACTCGCACAGCACAGGCTCACAGTCCCGGTACCCCAGTTCGGGCCGGACGGCCTCCACCGCCTCGTCCAGGCGGCCGTTGTGCGCCAACAGGAACACCAACGCAGCCCCCGCACGCGGGACCCCCGCCGCGACCGCGGAACGCAGCAGCGCGACACCCTCGTCCGGGCGCCCCAACTCCGCCAACCATCACGCCAAAGGGCCGACGGCCCAGACCGCATGCGGGCCGGCGGCAAGCAGGCGCAACTCCGCCGGCCGGTCGTTGCGGGCACGGATCGCGGCCAATTCGCGGACCTCGTTCGTGCACGTGTGCCCGGCCTCGTCGATGCGCGTGCGCAGCACCGCGACGGCCTCGTCCACGTCGCCCGTCGCGCTCCAACACGCCGGCCAACACGATCGCGGTGTTCCACGCCCCGCGGCCGGCGGCCAGGAGCACGCGCAGCAGCGCAATCACCTGCCCGTCGCGGTCGCGGCCCTCGCAGACCTCGACGAGGACCTCGAGGTGAAACGAGTCGCCCAGACGCGGGCGCAGCACCTCGATCGCCTCGTTCACCCGTCCGTTCCCGGCCAGGAGCCTTGCCGGCGGTATCCAGGCCGCGTGTTCACCGCCCTCGGCCCGGGCCCGCACCAACGCGATCGCCTCCTCGCCGCGACCACGGGCGTCCAGCAGCAGGGCGGCCCTCTCGACGGCCGGCCACCATCCGGTGTCCGCGTAGGGGGCGATCACCTCCCACGTCGCATCGAACTCGCCCCGCGCGACGAACTCCCTCACCGCGCCCCGGGCACAGAACCACTCCCCCACGCGGGCTGCCTCCACCACCGCGTCCAAGTGCCCGTGTTCGAGCAGGAAGTGGACCGCATGGCGCCTTCGGTGGGCCGGCTATGGCGTCTCCGTCCGGCGGCGCTCTGCCTGGTGAGAGCCCGGACCGGGCCGAGCGGCGCCACGGGCGGGCGTACCGCAAGGCCGCGTCGATGTCGGGCTCCCGCGAGTCCGGGTCGATGTCCGCGATCGCCAAGGCGGGGCGGCCGTGGCCGGCCGCACGCGCCAACCACCGCCCGCCCGGAGCCACGATCCCGGCCGGAGCCGTCGCGCCGAACTGCGCCGGAGGGCAGTAGCCCATCCAGTAGTTGTAGAGCGTTCCGTACGACTGGGCCAGGTGCACCATCGAGGCGTCGTCGGCCATCACCGACAGCAGCACGCAGTCCACGTCCAGGCGCTCGTACTCGGCGAACAGCTCCGGGAACCTGGCCTCGATGCACAGCGCGAAGCCGAATCGCAAGCCGTCCACTTCGACGACCAGCGGATCACGGCCCGGGGAATACAGGAAGGACACCTCGGTGTGCGACAGGAACCGCTTGTCGTACCTGGCGACCAGGCATCCGCGGTCGGAAACGACGTACAGGCTGTTGTGCGGCCGGTTCGGCTCGGTGAGCGAATGGATCGACCCGAACACCGTCCACAGGCCGAGTGCGCCGGCGCACCCGGCGATCGCTTGCGCCTCCTCGCGCAGCACCTCCCAGGCGGCGCGGCTCCAGTCCGCCGGCACCCGGTGGCCGCCCGGCCCGGCCGTCATCATGCCGCCCGGGTAGGTGAGCGCTCCCTCGGTGAACTGCACCAGCCGCGCACCGACTCCGGCGGCCTCGCCCATCAGGGCTCGGATCTCCCGGCCGGCCGCCCGCCCGCAGCGAGTCCCGGTCGGTGGGGTCCTGCGGCACCGTGCTCTGCGCAACCGCGATCCTCAATGTCCTCGCCACACCGGGGACGCTACGGCACGCCCGCACCACGGCCGGACGCGGAAACCGCCTTCGGGACGATGACGATCGTCGCCGTTCCGAAGGGCGGGGCCGTCCTGCTCGCCCTCTCGGACACCCTCGTGGCCCTCCCGGCGGCGACCGACGGGGATCGCGCGGGCGACCGAAGGCATCAGCAGACAGGACGCAGGTCGGAGCGATCGGGGCGGTCACCACGCGTATGCCCCAGACCCGGTCCGTGGGTTGCCTCCGTCACGCACGTCGGTACGCTTGCCGGTGTGGGGGAGGACCTGGCGACGTGGCGGCCGGTGCTTCCACGCGACAACGGGGCGTGGATCGGAATTCTGGTGTCCGGTCGGATCGGCGTCGGTGTCGTGGACGAGGGGCGGGCGAGCCTTGAGGGCTCGGGTTTCGTGCCAATGTGGCCGTTCATGGAGCGCGGACTGTCGGAGTGCCTGGGCGAGTTCCGGGGCCGGTGGGACGCGCTCGCGGACGGTGGGATCGCCTCCCCGGAGCGCCTGTTCGAACTGACGGTCTCCTGGGCGGCCGAGTCCCGCCGCCCGTTCTGGATGCAAGCGGCGGCGTCATGGCTCCTCGAGATGCAGGCCACGCCGGGCTTCGACCACGCACTCGCGCACGACCTGATCCGGCACCTGTCCGCGTCGCCCGAGATGTCCCAGCAATGGAGGCATCGATTGAGGAAGGCCCTCGAAGGGACCGAAACAGGTCGAGCATGAAAGCCGGGCCGAGAACCCGAGGAAGCCACCCTCGTGACAACGCAAGCCTGAACGTGCGAGCGACATCCGACGGCAGGACCGGGCATCGAGGTGGGCGACCCCGTTGCCCAAGGTGCGCTGCTTCGCTGCCAGAGCACCGCCCCCGGCGGTCACGAGGACACCGCAACGCCGGCGCTTCATTCCGACGGCGACCGGGACCCCGTCACACCGCGACCCGTGACGCGGTCCCGGTGACAGCCCCGCGCCCGGCGCACACGGCCGGTCGAAGTTGCCCGAGACGGCGAACTCCCACGACGTTGTGTCACCCCCGACCCGACACAACCCGCGCCGACGGAACGTGAACCCTCCACCCACGGCGGCGTCCGCTTGCTCGTCCGTTCGACCGCAGCATCACCGCGCCCGGGCGGCAACACCCCCGGGCGGTCGATGTGTGGCCGTGCCGGCGACGCGCGGCCGAAGCGGGACGGGATCCGAGGGATGCTCGTCCCCGAGTCCGACGGCGCGGTGTGATCGGCGACTTCGCCCCGTCCGCCCCCGGTGCCGTACCCGCCGGCGTGGGTGATGCCGTGTTCGACGTCGATTCGCGACCGCAGGGGCCCGGGAGTCGCGCCCGACGTCGCCCGGCGGGACGCGCCTGCCGTGGGCGCAGCCGGGCCGTTCTCCGGGGAGTCGGTTCCTGGTGTCGGTGGTCGTTGGGAGAGTGTGCGCATGAGTGCGGCGACTGCGGCCGACTACGGCTGGATACGTTCCTCGTTCGTGTTCCCTCCGGGGATCGAAGTCGGGTACTGCTTGACGCTGGTGCGGGGTGTCCCACCCGAGGAGGTGCTGCGGGTGATGGGTGCCGAGCCGCGCGGCGGGTGTCGGGGCGCCGAGGAACTCTTCGAGCGCCAGGAAGAGCTTTTCGCCGGATCCGACGAGTGGGACGAGTTTTTCCTCGCCGGCGTGTGCGCGGTGCCGGGCGAGGGCGGGGACTGGACCCTGGTCCTGCACTTCGACGGAGGCATCGGCATGCGGCCGCGGTTCCTGGAGACCCTGTCGGAGGGGTCGCGCGCGGTCACGCACTCCAGCAACGGGGGGAAGCCCATCCACACGTTCGCATGGTACGAGGACGGCGAACTGCGGGCCGGTTTCGAGTGGCCCACGGTCCGCCACGGGAGCGCCCCGGACGATCTGGTGCCGCTGATGCGCGAGGCCGGGTTCGACATGGGCGAGGAGTCCGACGCCGACACGTCCGACCGCAAAGCCGCGGTCCTGGCATTGGCCGAACGGCTGACCGGTGTGCGGTTGACCGAGGACCTGCTGGACACCTCCGCGTACCGGCTGGGGCATGTCCCGGAGGAACCCGCCGAGGATTGGACCGGCGTCGTGATCGACCTCACCGACGCGAACGGTGACGGCTTCCACAAGGAAGTGACCCGCGAGCAGATCGAGCACGCGATGATGCACCACCGGACACAGCGAGGCCGGCCCCTCCGCCCGGACGAAACATAGGACGGTTCGCAGGCGTTCCTCGTCGACCCGGCCGCTGTTCAATCCGTCGTAGAGGGCGCCGTGGCCGCGCCGGTGTTCGGGTGTGAGGGTGAGGTCGACCAGGGAGGTCACGGCGTCGTCGGCGCACGAGAGCGCGTCCGTCGGTTCGAACAACGCGTCCGCACGGGTGGTGAGGCAGTCGTGGAAGTCCGTCCTGAAGCGGGACGACACGTTCAGGGACTCGACGCGGGCGGGATCCTGCAGAGGACTCGTCACAGCGGCCGTTCCTGTTTGCTTCGTTACTCGACATCTCGAAGCTTCCAGGGCGGCCGCGCTGCTGTCCGCCGAATGCACAATCCCCGGCAGGAACGACCTTTCCGGGGATGGAGAACTACTGAGCTTTGCGGATTCGGTTGTTGTTGGTTCGTCATGTCAGGTCGGTTGCTGCGAGGAAGCCGTTGAGGAGCGCGGGATGGTTTTGGA
>NZ_JBVHLU010000148.1:0-20808 GCF_055558835.1 Embleya sp. NPDC025285 | reverse complement strand
CTCCTTGCGGAGTTGCTTCAATTCCTCCGCCTCGGCGGTGGTCGGCCGGTCGTCGCGTTCGCCGGCGTCGGCCTCGGCTTGGCGGACCCAGTTGCACAGGGCCTCCTTGTGGATGCCCAGGTCCCGTGCGACGTGGGCGACCGGACGCCCGGAGGTGCGTACCTCCCGGACCGCCCGCTCCCGAAGCTCGTCGGGGTATTTGCGTGGTGCTGGCATGGTTCGTAGTGCTCCTTACGCCGGGCACCATAACCCGGCTTCCAGGACTCCACAAATCTCGGGTCACTTCACACTGCTGCTTCCGAACCGCCCCAGTTGTCAGCCTGCACCCGGCCGCGGCACCGCGCACGGGGAGCGCCTCCGGTCGACACGCGCCCGCTACCTGATTACGCCTGTGGGGTCGGCCAACTCTGATCACCGGGCCATGTGGCCCTGTCCGAAGGTGGGCGCGCCGTGTTGTCCTGGTACCTGGCGATGGCCCTCGGGGATGAACTGAACTCCCTGCCCAGCCCGCACTGATGGGCCGGAGAACCCCAGGAGGTGGCCGCCGTGCCACGCATCAGGATCGCCAAGAAGCCCGGACGTCGGCGGACTGTGCCGCCGCTGGACTTGCGCACCCCGTCGGGACGGCTCCTGCCCTACTGACGGGCGCCGGTACCGGCAGGCACCCTTTTCGCCGCTGGTGGCCTCGGCCACCGCGAACCGCTGGTGCCTGCAAGCCATGCCCGTCCCCACGACTGTGGCGATGCGTCGATCATGTCTGACTCCTGGGCTCGCGCCGCACGAGGCAAGGCCGCAGCTTGTCGCCACGTCTCACGGCGGCCCGGTACCGCCCGCCGCCCGAAGTCGACAGGAACGGAGTGGATCCCATGAAGAACCGATCAACCACCGAGGCAGCGCCGGAAATCCAGGTTGAAGCCCAAGGCGACCTGCCCCGCGACGCGGCCGAGTACGCCCGCGGCAAGATCGCCTCGCTGCTGGTCTCTGTGCGCGACCCCGTCCTGTTCGCCCGGGTGCGGCTGACGCAGACCCGCAACCCGGCCACCGAGCGCCCGGCGATCGCCCAGGCCAGTGTGGACGTCAACGGCCGCCCGGCCAGAGCTCATCTCGCGGCGGCGACGATGACCGAGGCAATCGACCTGCTGCACGACCGGCTCGCGCTCCGATTGGACCGGTTGCGCCAGGACTGGCAGGCCCGCCGCGGTGCCGTGCCGAAGCCCGGCCCGCACGAGTGGCGGCACGGGTCCGAGCCCACACACCGCCCGGACTACTTCCCGCGGCCGGCATCCGAACGCGAAGTCGTGCGGCACAAATCGTTCGCATTGGCGCGCGAGACGCCGGACGAGGCGGGGTTCGAGCTGGAGACGATGGACTACGGCTTCCACTTGTTCACCGAGCTGGCGACCGGCGAGGACAGCGTGATCTACCGGGTGCCACCGACAGGATGGCGGCTCGCCCAGGTCCATCCCCACCCGGACAAGCTCGGTGAGATCGCAGTGCCTCTGACTGTCAGCCCGCAGGCACCGCCGCGCCTGGACGTAGCGGGCGCGAGGAACCGACTGGAGGCGACCGGGCAGCCGTTCGTGTTCTTCGTCGACGCCGCCACCGGCCGCGGCAACGTCCTCTACCACCACTACGACGGCCACTACGGGCTGATCACACCCGCCGAGTGACCCACCGCAGCAGCCACGACCAAGGTGGAACCACCATGAACGAGGACACGACTGAGAACGCAACCGACGGTACGACGGAACGCGTGGACGCGTTGGAAGCACACGTCGAGGCCCTCGCCCGAGCCCTCCGCGCCCTGTCCGAAGGCCTGGAGCAGAACCCCGCCCAGGAACCCGAACCCGACCCGGTCGCCCGCGGCGCGCGGCTTGCGCACGAGCTCCTGCTCGCCCAAGGGCTCTGAAGGGACGCCAACCGGGTCGAGTCGTCTCCGTCGCCGATGTGTCCGAGGCGGGTTCCCGTGTCGGCCAGAGCGCGACGGGCTTCGCGGTCGTCGCCGACGACCGCGTGTCCGCGAGTCTCGGACCCCGTACAGCCGGGCCAACAGGGCCGGCGGAGCGTGGCTGCCTACTGCGGTCACGCCGGCGCGGGCGAGTTTCGTGGCCGTCCGGGGAAGGGCTGTGGGGGCCTGAGCTGGGGGTTTCGTGGTTTCGTTGAGAACGCCCGGGTGTGTTGCACATAGCCTGCGCGTCTAAGTGGGCGTTTAGGTATATCAAGTGAGGATTCATCACCTTTGAGGTCGGCAGCTTTTAGGATACTTCGCCTTGTAGGAGCGCATTCGCGCACTCCGAGACACGCCCGTTTAGTTCGCACATGCCGCTCAGATTCCGTCTGGCTTAGTAATGGGGTGGAAGCTCCTATTACTCGGAGGTCTTCCGGCCACATCGGGCCGTGCGCGGTGGCGATAAAATTAGATAAAGCCCGTTGAAACGGTCAGTACGAATCAACATCAAACGCCCACTGAAAGAGCGGTTCATCCGGTTCCAGGCGTTTGCTCCGGCATTGATGTCGGCTTTGTCGGTGACACTGGAACCAAAACCTCCATGCGCCTTGTTGGGGTGCCGCTGTTGAATGACGGTATGGGAAACGCGTTGTGGAACCGGCTCTCGCGGGACGTGCAAACCGAAGTGGATCGCCTGATCGTCTCGGGGCGCAAGATCCAGGCGGTTATGTTGATGCGCGAGAGTGCCGGCTTGCCGACACCGGGTCTCCACGCATGCGTCGACCTGCTGCAGTGGCGATTCGAGGGACTGGACCGGCCGTCGGCCAGCTACGGAACGGCGGGCCCCGACTCAAATGACGCGCCGGGTCGGGGTGTTTCGTAAGCCTCAAGCGCTGCTGTGTGGGACCTGCCCGCCCGGCAACACCCGGAAGGCGCGACCGCGCCCGGGCCCGGCGGCCGACGACGGCTCCCAGGGGTGCCCGTGGTTTTGGTACCGGTCCGGTACCGCCGGTGGTACCTGCCTGGTACCTTGGCGGGCATGCCAGCTTTGAACATCGAGTACACGGACGAGGAACTCGCCGCCGTGCGCGAGGCCGCACGGCTGGGGGGCAAGTCGGTGAAGGCGCACGTGCACGACCTGAGCGTGTCCGAGGCCGCCCGCCGCAACTTCGTCACCGGCGCCGCCACGTTCGTCACCGAGCACTTGGCCGAGTTCGAGGACGCCTTCCCCGAGGGGCAGCGTTGATCCTGCGCGTCGAGGCCGGCTGGGTCCTGGACATCCAGACCGCGAACACCCCGGTGAACCTACCTCTCACCGACTGGGGATCGTTCGCGTTCTGCGTCGAGCGCCACCGCTACGAACGCTTCCGCGGCGAGCTCTACTACGAGGAGACCGCCGCGCGCGCCGCGACGTTCGTCCACTCCATGATCGTCCTGGAGCCCTTCGCCGACTTCAACGCCGTCGTCGGCTGCGCCTGCGCCGACCGCTACATGGCCGGCTCCGACGAACCCCTCGCCGTCCCTTCCGGCGGCTGGGTACAGCTGACTCGCGACATCCGCGAACGCAAACACTCCCTCACCGACGTCACCCGAACACTGCGCGCCTGGAGCCGGCCGCAGACCGATTGAACATCGGACCCACCCTCCGAGGGAGGCGACAACCCGCCGAGCGGACCCGGAGGGAACGTCCGTAGGCGGGCCGGGTCCCTCTCGCCCGGGACTCCCGGCCCCCGGCGGCGACACGGCCTGCCGGCGTCGGGCGATCCGGGACCGCGGGCGTGGGACACGATCCGTCGGACGTGACGACCCCGACGACGTCCCGTCGATCCTTGAGTCGCGAAGGCGTGGACGAGGCCCCCTCTCCGACTCGACGGGTGGCCGGTGCACTCCGCACACGACCGTCGCCGACGCCGGGAGCTATGACGAACTGGAGGACTGGCGCCCCCGTCCCCACCACGAGCAGTTGAATCGCCCCGCAGGTTGCGGATCAGACGCCGCCGGACCAACTGCCGACCTTGAGCAGGGCCGCGTGTGACCTTCTTGCAGAAACGATGGTCTCGAGAGCCCCGGTTGCCGCGCTGACGTCGACGTGAGGATTCACCCCGTACAGTTGGTAGATCTCTTTCGCGTCCGAGATCATTTTCTTGATCGCCTCTGTGGTCATTGGTTGTGGCGTCCTGGCCAGAATCGACCCGTATATCGCGAGAAAGTCAGGAAATGGAAGTTTCTGGAGGCCAAAGCCTGGTAATCCGCCCGAACCGAGCCAAGAAGGTGCATGCCGAGATTCCGAGTGCGACTCAGGGAAAGAACATAACGGACGAGGGGCTGGCCTTTCAAACCAAGAAGGGCATGTATTTCCTGCGCATCGACGACGCCAGGAACCTGCACGTTTGTTGGGACATTGAGCAAAACGAAGTTGTCTTGCTCAAAGACGTCGGCGCGGAGGAGTCGTTCCTTGTCGAGGTGTTGTCCGACGGCGGGATCGACGTGAACAGGTACGACGCACCAGAGACAAAGCAACTGCACGCCGAGTCGACGACGACTCGCCTGCAACAACTCCTCGATCGGCGACGCACGCGCCCCCGGGCCGGCCCAGGACGGACAGGCGCGCGGCCCGGTAGCTCCTCGACCTCCTCGAGGCTGCGCCGACCCGGGCCCCGGTTGAGGTCGACACCGCTTGTTTCGGCCAGGTCCCGGACGGTGGGGTCGGCGACGTCGACGACCGCGATGCGCGGTCTGGCGAGCAGCCCGAGATGGCACCCGGCCGCGAGTTCCAGGCGGTGGACCGTGGGGCGCGACCGCGCGGGCGGGCATCGACGAGTGGATCGGTCGCCCCCACGTATCCGCGACGGCCACGCACCGATGTCGTCCTCGTCTTCGGGGTCGTTCCGGTTGTCGAAGTCCTCGTCCTCGTCGGCCCCGTCGCCCCGGTCGGGCTCGTCGCTCTCGAGGTCGTCGGTTGTGGTGGTGTCGGGGTCGTCCCAGACGTCGTCGTCGGCGTCGAGGGGCAGGCGGCCGGTGTCGCCGCGGCCGGTGCCCTCGCCGTAGGCGCTGACGTCGGCCGGCTCCCACACCCGCGGGGTGGCGGTCAGATACAACCGTTCCAGCGCGGGCAGGGCCCGGTCGTTGTGCACGGCGGTCCAGAGGCGGCCGAGCCGTCCGCTGGATCGATGTCCCTCGTCCACGACCACCAGCCGCCACGCGGGAAGGCGCAGGCCGACCATGCCCCGGTGGACGGCGAGGATCGTTTCCAGCGACTGGTAGGTGGCGTACACCGTCACCGGCCCCTCGACCGCCCCCGTCCACAGCGCGAGTTGCGGGGCGCTGGTGGTCGCCCGCACCCCCGCGGCGGCCAACGCGGCGTCGCCGCCGAGCGAGCACACCGCCACTTGGACGCCGCCGGTGCGCCCGGCCCGTTGCCAGGCGGTCACGGTCTGCACGAGGAGGTCGAGGGTCGGCACGAGGACCAGCACTCGCCCGCGCGCGGCCGGCGTCGCGGCCGTCCCGGCCGCCACCCACGTCTTCCCGGTCCCGCAGGCCATCACCGCGGTGGCTCGGCGCCCGCCGTGGGGAGTGGTGCCGGCGGCGTCGCCGTCCGGATCCTCCGGTTCGCGGACGATCGCGGCGAGCGCGTCGCGTTGGTGCGGGCGCAGCGCGGCCATGTCGGTGCGAGTGGGGCGGGTCGAGTGGGGCGGGTCGAGGGGCGGGTGGGACGGGACATCGGGGTCTCCGCGTGGGGTGATCGGGCCGTTCGGACATCGGGCGCGGTCGGGGCGGGTGGTCGGCGGGCGGTCTCACGCTCCGGGGGCGCGGTCTTCGGCTCGGGTGTGATCGGGGCTCTGCGGTGGGGGGTTGTGCAGGCGGGTGGTGGCGGTCTTGCCGATGCGGCGGCGGTAGAGATCCTGGGCGCCCTGCTTGGTGTTGCCGAGGCGTACGCCGATCTCGCGCCAGGTCATGCGCAGTTTCCCCTCGGCGGTGGGGGTGCGGGCGGCGCGCAGTAGGCCGATGTTGCCCGCCTCCGAGAGCAGGAGGGCCACCAGTGAGGTGGTCAGGGGGACGGCATAGCGGACCAGCGGCTCGGATCGCTCGGTCTGGTCCTCAACGGCGTGGTGCCTTGGATCCCCCGGTACATCGACGCCGCTGTCGCCCAGCTCCGCGCCGAGGGCCACGAGGTCCGGGACGAGGACACCGCCCGACTCTCCCCGCTGAAGCACCGCAACCTCAACGTCTTGGGCCGCTACGGCTTCACCGTCTCCGCCCCGGCCGGCGGGGCCTTGCGGCCGCTGCGCGACCCGGACGCTGCCGGGCTTGACGATGATGACGACGGTGCAGCGGCGTGCGTCCCGGTCGGCTTCCGCAGCCGTAGCCGGTCGCGGACTCGGCTTCGGCGGCTGTCGCCGAAGAGTCGGTGGCCTACTCGTGGTCTGTGCAGAGGTGGGTAGTCAGGGCCACACATGCCCACTCCTCCCAGGCGTCGGGGGACCAGCCCCGGTCGCGGACGAAGATCAGGTACAGCTCCGGACTGAGCAGCCCGTACAGCAGGTCGGCGGCGCGGGCGGTATCGACGTCGGGGCGGGCGTCGGGCTTGGAGGTCAGGGCCTTCGCCGCGGCGTGCTGGACGGTGTAGCGCGGGTCGGGGCCGGCGGGCCACTGCGCGGCGATCTCCGGGTCCGTGGCGGCCGCAGCCGCGATCAGCGGCACGATCGGGGCGACCCGGCCGAGGATGTCGCGCACGCCCCGCACGTGGGCGCGCAGTTGCCGGGCCGCTGTGGGCTCGGCGCACGCGGCGCGGAACCAGTCGCGGTCCATCGTGGCGACCGGTTCGACGTCGCCCGCGATGGACGTGTCGACGACGTCCTTGAACAGCGCGCGCTTGTTGCGGAACACGAAGTACACGGTCTGGACGGCCACACCCGCGCGATCGGCGACCTCCTGAAGGCTTGTCGCACCGTACCCCTGCGCGACGAACAGCTCCCGCGCCGCCGCAACGATCTTCTCGCGGGTGAGCCGCGAGCGCTCGGCCCTCTTGTCGGGGCGCTTGACGTTCTGTCCGTCGGATCCCTTGACCGCATCCATGCCGAGAGTATATATCTAGAGTCAGTCACTAGAGATGAACTCTAATTTCTTGGAGGGGTAGCGATGAGTGAGACTCGGACGGCTGCGGAACTCGAGCAAGAGGGTTTTGTGCGCCGCGTGTTGGAGGACTTCTACCGGGACGGCAAGCCCCCGTGGGACAGCGGCATCACGCCGCCCGAGCTGGTGGCCCTGATAGAGGGGCCCGGTGCGCTGATGCCGGGCCGGGCCCTCGAACTCGGCTGCGGCACCGGGACCAACGCGGTGTACCTGGCCCGACACGGCTGGCGGGTGGCGGCCGTCGACCTGGTCGAGCGCGCGGTCCGGCAGGCGAGGGAGAAGGCCGAGGCCGCAGGAGCAGACGTCACGGTGCTGTGCGGGGACGCCACCCGGCTCGACGAGGTGGGCGTACCCGGCCCGTACGACCTGTTCTTCGACCTGAGCTGCTACTGCGGGATTCCACCGCACCGCCGCGACGCCTACGCCGCCGGCCTCACCAAGCGTGCCGCCCCCGGTGCGCGATTGCTGATGTTCGGGTACGGGCCCGGGGCGTTCGACGACTCGTGGTCCGGCGTCACTGCGGACGAACTCCGCGCCAGGTTCTCCGGGTGGCAGCTGGACGACGTGACGCCCGGCACGAACCCGGTCCCGACCTTCTGGTTCACGCTGCGCCGCGACGCCGACTCTGCATGAGCTCAGTCGCACCGGGCAGCTTCGGGCTGCGGCTGTCGCGCGCGACCGTTCTCATAAACGAACATCCGTGAGAGTTCTGCGAGAGCGCCGGTGCGATGTGCCCTGAAAAGCGGGTTCCCCTCCCGAGCACGCGCTACGAAATGAGAGGTGCGGATGGGAGTCGGAACCGAGCGCGGGGCGTTCCGGAACCCCGGCCACACCCGATCCGAGACGCCGGGGCACAACCGCCGTCCGGCTAACAGAAATCGCCTGTGTTCGTCGACCGGACGCCGGTATCGGCCCGCCCGAGGCAACGGCCTGGTCGCCGCGCAATGACACCGACTCCACCACATTCGGCGGGCCGGTGAGCCGTCCGCAGTGACGCGGGGCGGTCGAGCGCGTGGACACCACGCTCCGTTCGCACGCAGATCCCGGGACCACTCGGGGCAACGAATGGGACCGGATGCCCGGACGGCTCTCGACGAACGCGCCGCCGTGGACAGCTGCGGGTCGCGACCGAGTTCATGGGCAGTGCTGCCCGTGTCCGCGGGATCGGCGGGTCCGTCGGGCCGGGAACCGATCCGCCGTCGGCCGCGGGGGGAACCGGCATCCGCCCCGACAACACACAACCGCCATCCGGTGTTCGAAAACCGTGTCGACCCCGACGGCAGCCCGAGGCGGTCGTTGCCTCGTCCCGGTGGCGGGGTTCAGTCGGAGTTGGACCAGACCAGGATGCCGGGGCCGAACTCCGTGGTCACCGGGACGTGTGCCGCGGTCATCTCCTCAAGGCGCGCCTCGTCGACGACGATCGGGCTCAGGTCGTAGTCGAGCTTGCACGAGGACCCGCTGCTCGCCGGAATCCGGATCATGGCGACGGCCGCGCACAACGCGGGCAGATGTTCGGGAATGGACGCCATCGCCACCGGTGGCGACCCCGGACACGGCAAGACGGTCGCGCTTCACCAGGCGCTGCGCCTGCTCCCGCGCCGTGTCCCGGTACGCCGCGCGCTGGTGGAGGTGAAGCCGGCCCCGGCCCGGCTGCGGGCCGCGCTCCTCACCCCCACCGCCCCGGGCCGAGCAGGCCGCCTCCGAACGAGTCGCCGCACCGCGCTCGCAACCGGTGCGCCCGCCGCCTGCATGTCGAGGCCGAAGCTGCGGGGTGTCTGCTCCGCATCCGGTTCGTCGGGAGCGGGCACGTCGTGGTGCGAACGCGCGGGGGGATCGGGAACGCGGACTCGGTCGCCGGGCTCCGTGCCCGGATGCGTGGCCGGTCACGGGTGGGCGACGGGTTCCGGGGCGCGCCTCGTGCTGGAGTGGTGCGGTGCGTGTGGTGGTGACGTGGCGCCTCGATCGAGGTGCCGGGACGGTTTCCCGTCGTGGTCGTTCTCCCGCCGTCAGAATCCGAGCATGCCGGGGGCATCGATGTCGACGGTGACGATGCCGGGTGGGTAGGCGTCCTCATGGGTGGTGAGCAGGATCGACATGCCGGTGAACTCGGCCCGGGGAAGGGCGCAGTACAGGGCGTGGCAGGTGTCCGGGCCGCCGAGGCCGTCGCGGATCATCGTGCCGACCGCGACGGATGCCACCGTCTCGAGGGGGTCGACGTTCACGCTCGACAGCGCCAGGACCCGGTGGGCGATGCCCTGCGCGTCTGCCTCGGCCTGCACGAGGCACAGCGCGGGGACGACCAGGTGGTCGCCGGGGGTGCGGGCCATGTTGCCCGCGAGGAGGCCCAGCGTCTTGTGGCCGGCGGCGAGTGCCTTGACGGCGCCGGTGTCCAGGATGATCACGCGTGGGTCTTCCGGGCCTTGTCGGCGGCGATGCGGTGGATGTTGGCGAGGATGTCGGGCGCGTCGTCGAATTCCTCGTCGGTGATCGGGACGCCGATCACCGAACGCACCGTCTCCCGGTCGGCGGCCAGGCGCTCGGCCCGCTGCGCGGCGGTCGGCTGCTCGGCGGCCAACGCCTCGACCAGTTGGCCGATGCTCAGTCCGCGTTCCCTCGCGAGTTCGGCGAGATGGTCGCGGGTCTCTCTCGGCACCTGAATCGTCGTCGACGTCATAGCACCACTATAGACACACTACAGAGACGATTCCACGACTTCCGACATCTTCGATGCAGGCGGGCACCAAGGGGCTCACCACCGGACCCCCGCCGCCCGTCTCCGACCGCACGGTGTGGCGATGGCCGGCCGATGCCATCATCACACCCGTAACCGCCGCCACTCCGGGAGCTCGCCACGGCGACTGGTTCGAGATTGCCCAGGCGGATCCGAGTTCTGCCGGCCTACTGGCACGGGAACGCCTCCGCGGTTCACCGCGAACTCGTGGCCCGCGCCCACAGGACCACGTGACAGGACACGACGACCGGCGACCGCGGTTTGCCGACCTCGTCACCGCACTGCCCGGGCGACAGGTCGCTCCCGGGCGGCGCGCCGCCGTCGGCCGTCCTACTGCTGGATCCGGTGCCGTCGTTGGCGACGTTCCTGCGTGCGATCCACCGGGATCCGACCGCGGGGGAGCGGGCCGGTCACCGCAAGGGCCGGAAGCCGCGCGTGCGTTGGACGTGTTCGCCCACCGCTCCCTGACCTGGCGCAACCACGTCTGGGAGGCAGGCCGATCACGTCGGGCCCCGCTGCGTGTGCCCGCCGGCGGCGATCTCGTCCACCCGTACGTCACCTGGTTCATCGACTGCGCGACCAGGGCGGTCACTCTCGGCCGGGTGAACCGGCGGACGGTCGGAGGCGGCGGTGGGCTGCTCCACGTGGCATGGCGTGTCAAGGACGACTGTCCAGCCCGGGAGCGAGCGGTCCGTCGAGCGAGGCAGCCACTACTTCGCATGTGATCGAACACGTTTGGTGCGCTCCGTCTCCTCCGGTCGTCGTCCCGGAGCCGACGCAGGCCCTGCGATGACCGCCGAACCCCCCACCCGCCGAACCACGGACGCCCGTTGCGCCGACGCCCAGGCCGTCCTCGCCCTGGCCCGCCGACGCGTCGACGTCCTGTGGGCATCCTCCGCGACCGCCGGCCCTACCGATCGCCGTGAGCATCGCGAGCCGATCAGCGGTGCGGCTCCGTCGCCTCGTGCAAGCCGACGGTGCGAGCTGCAAGATTCAGGCAGAACGGTGTCGGGTGAGGTCGAGCCAGGCAGACCGCGACATCTGCCACACCACGCCACCACAGCGGCACCGGAACGGATCGCACGCGACCGCCTGCCACTTCGCGGGGCAGACCGCCGAGACCGCGGGGGCGCCCAGCCGCTGACCCTGTCGCCCCACAAACAGGATGACCACCGAGCGCAGGGGGCTCGGTGGTCATCCGTGTTCTCTGTGAACCGACAGCCGAACCGGCCGCGACATTCTCGACCGCGCCCGGCCCTGAGCCCGGCGGCTATCGGTTCGTGGGAGGCCGCTGGGCGGACATGATGCGCAGCTGGAGCGTGACCGCGAAACGGTCGGAGGGGTCTTGGAGGTCGATCCGACCGACCGCGGCCGCGCGGCGGAGCCGGTAGCGGAAGGTGTTGGGGTGGACGTACAGGTTCGTCGAGGCGGTGATGACGTCGCCGAACGCGTCGAGCCATCCTTGGAGGGTCTCGACCAGCCGGGAGCCGTGGGCTTCGTCGTGGGCGACGAGGCGGGCGACGGAGTCGATGAGCTCGTCTCCGTTGGCGGCCGCGAGGTCGCCCATTTCCAGGACCAGGGCTTCGATATAGACGTCGTAGATCGAGCCGACGCGGCGTGGGCTGCGGCCCGAGGACAGGACACGCAGGGCGCGATCGGCGTTGGCGCGAGAACGGCCGAGACCGGAGGGGTCGTCGGCGACCGTGCCGACGGCGATGACGGCGGCGCCCTCCGCGCCGGCGCCGGTGCGTTCGAGGAACGTCGCCGCCGTGCGCGTCGCACGCTGCACGGCTTCGCGGCCGACGCCGCGAGCGGGCAGAATCGCGTAGGCGATATCGCCCAGCAGCGCGACGGCCGAACGAGGCTGCACGGCACTGAAATGCACCGCCAGAGCGCTCGTCAGACGCTCGCGCTCGGCGGTCAGCCGCGCGTGATCCTCCGTGCTGACGTTCCGCGTGGCCTGGACCGGTAGGCACATCGCCACGACCAGCGTCGGCTCCTCGCCCAGCCCGAGGCGGTTGAGGGCGTCGGCCGCGCCGCTCCCGCCGGTGAGAGCGGTGCCCACCAGATCCGCGCGGAGCCGGCGCTCGGCATCGCTCCCCGCCCGCAGACGCAGCATGTGCAGGGCGACGAGCTTGGCCGAGTCGCGGAACGCGCGCATCCGCTCTTCGCTCAGGGGCTCGCTCACCACCACCCACATCGACCCGAGAATCTCCTCGCCGGCCCGTACGGCCACAGCCACGCGGGGCAGGTCCACTTCGTCGTCCTCGAGGGCGATGGGATCGAGGTAGACGGGGTCGTACTCGCTGTAGAGCCTCTTGAAGATCCCACGCTCCTCCATGATGCGGATGTGGGCGGCGGGAACCTGACGGCCGAGGACGCTGGCGACGCGTGACGCGTCGGTGTGGCTCTGATTACCGGAGAACGCGAGGATGCGACAGCGCCGGTCTTCGATGGTGATCGGCGCGTCGAGGAGTGTGCTGATGGCGTTGGCCAGGGCGAACAGGTCTCCGGACGGCATGCCCGCGAGCGTCTCGGGCTCCTCGTCACCGACGCTTCCCTCCGCGATGAGGGTGCGCAGCATCGCGGCCAACTGCGCCCACGAAGCGCCGCGGGTCAGGGCGAGCAGGGCGATCCCGGCCGCCGCCGCGGCCGCCTCGACCTCCGGATCTCGAAAGACCGGCCCTCGGACGACCAGGGCGGCGGCTCCGTGCCTGTGGAGCTCACGCAGGACAGCCGTGACCTCGGAGCGGTCACGGACGCAAACGCCCAGGACGATCGCGCGCGGCGGGTACTCCTGCGTGTCGTCCGGCTCATGGATGAGCACGCCGCCGATGGGTTCGTCGAGGTCGGCGTCGAGACAGATCGGGTCCAGCAACGTCGGACCGAGGTCATCCAGGACCCGGCTCAGACTGCCGGGCGGGCGCTGCGACACAGGTGTGAGCATCTCCGCAGGTAAGGATCGCCCCCTGCGACCCGCTTGGTTTGGATGGACAAGAATAATCCCGATTGTGGGATCTGCGAACAGCCCATCGGTCGCGCGACCGGGCACGAACCTTGCCGCGCCGCGTGCCGCCGACCGCCTGTCTTCAGGAATGAGAGCGTTCCACCACGTAGGCTCCCGACCTGTCGAAGCCGACCACGCGGCCGCCCTCGGCCAGCAGGCCCCCCAGGACATCCCCCACCGCCTTGCGCCACAGACGGGCCAGGGCCGGATCGGTGCGGCGCATCCCTTCGATGTCCGCGGGGAGCCGGACCAGCACGTGCCCCCCGGTGCCGGTCTCGAAGCACGGGACGCCGCCGGGCCCCTCGGCCAACGCGATCAGAGCGGCCGTGTCGCCGGCCTCGGGCCCCGGCTCGAAGCGGCGGGGACGGCCGGCGCACGCTGCGACGACCGCGGGCGAGGTGAGGTCCCAGTCGATGAGCAGGCGGTCGCTGACATCGTCGCCGTTGATCTCGTCCCCCATGGCCCCGTAGAAGTCCGGCAGGTACTCGATCGGCAGCGCACCCAACTTCACGAGATTGAAGTACGCGTTGCGACGCACCAACGGGTCGTACGTCCAGTGGATCCGGGTGGCGCCGCGCTCCAGGGCCCAGGCACGCTGGTGCACCTTGAGCACGAAGCCCACGCTGCGCCCACGGGCCGCGGCGGAGACTCCGGCTATGTGACTGTGCAGTGTGGCGCTGGCCGGGGCCGAGAAAAAGCCCACGCCGCCGCCGAGGAGGGTGTCCGCGTCGTAGACGCCGGCGATGTAGTTGCCCGCCTTGGACAGCGCGCGCAGCAGTTCGGCGGTGATGAGCGTGTCGGCGGGGGTCAGTCCCCAGACCTGGTCGAAGGTGTGGCACAGCGCCTCGAGATCGGCCAGTTCGGTGAGTTCTCGTACCCGGACGCCGGACGCCCGCGCGGCGCGCCGGGCGGACCCCCGGGCCTCGGTCGTCAGCGAGTCAAAATCGGTTGGTTGGCTCTCAGTGGCAAGATTGGTCACCGTCACATCGTCGTGTCCGCAACGAGAAGCCTCGTGTCCGCCGCTCACACATTTCCGGCGGATGTTTGTGCGCCGGTACGGACCGGCCTCGGCCGTGTATCCGGAACACCGAGTTCTGTCTGCCGGGACCGTGACGGGAATCCGCTTTTGTCGTGGCGGACAAGCCGCCGTCCCTGCGAGTCGGCGATTCTTTCCGGCATCGCCCGACACTCGCATGAAGGTCCCCGGGCATTCACCTCGGGCAACCATCAGGACTGGGGAATCAAGTGAAGGCATACGGCAAGGCCTCCGGCCTTCTCGTCGTCGCGGTCCTGGTGACCAGCGGCTGCGGGGGCGCCAAGGGCACGAACGGCCAGAACAACGGCGGTGGCGGGTACCAGGAGAACGGCACGTACACCCGGGCCACCGCGTACGACACGATGCCGTCCGACCCGTACCGCAACTACAACGCGGGGCCCACGAACTTCCTCTACGACTCGCTCGTCAACGTCGACACCAAGGGCGAGATCGTGTCCGGCATCGCGACCAAGTGGGACGCGACCGCGACGGAGGCGACGTTCACGCTGAACCCGGCGGTGACGTGTTCCGACGGCACGAAACTGACCGCGACCATGGTCGCCGCCGACCTGAACTGGGTGAAAGACCCGGCCAACAAGTCGCCGCTGCTCGACCTCTACCTGCCGGCCGATCCATTCACGGTGACCCCGGACGACGCCTCGGGGACCGTCAAGGTGACGCTCGGGAAGCCGTACGGCTTCCTGGTACGCCAACTCGGGCGGCTGCCCATCGTCTGCCCCCAGGGCCTGCAGAACCTCGACGGCCTGAAGAACGCCTCACAGGGGACGGGCCCGTTCGTCCTGCAGAGCGTTGCCCCGGGCGAGTCCTACACCCTGGTACGACGCGACGGGTACACGTGGGGCCCCAACGGCGCCCGCACCGATGCCCCGGGCACCCCCCAGCGCATCGTCACCAAGGTCGTCAAGAACGAGACCACCGCAGCGAACCTGCTGCAGTCCGGCCAGGTGAACTCCGCGACGGTCACCGGTCCCGACCGCTCCCGCATCGAAGCGCTCAAGGGCGGCAGGGTCGACTACAAGGTCGGTGAGTCGACCATGTGGTTCAACGAGCGCGAGAACCGGCCGGGAGCCGACGAGAAGGTACGCCGAGCCCTCACCGGCGTGCTCGATCTGGACGAGCTGATGCGCGTGGCGACCGGCGGCAAGGGCGCGCGCCCCTGAGCCTGGTGACCGGCGAAGGCGCCGCCTGCCAAGGCGACGTGGTGAGCGGCCGGTTCACCCAGCTGGACCCGGCCGCCGTCGGACGCCTGCTCGACGAGGCCGGCTGGACCGTCGGCGGGGGCGGGATCCGCAGCAAGAACGGCAAGGCGCTGGAAGTCGACCTGCGCTACTACAGCGTCATCCCCGGCCACGCGGCCACCGCAGAACTGATCGCGTCCAAGTGGGGCAAGCTCGGCGTGAAGGCCAAGCTCACCGGCGAGGGCGACACCGCCTTCGACAAGACGCTGTACGAGACCGCCGACTTCGACGTGTACCTGATCCCGCCGACCGCCGACATTCCCAACGCCCTACAGCCGTTCGTCTCGGGTGCTCTGCCCCCGTCCGGGCAAAACTTCGCCGCGATCCGCAACGCGGAGTACGACCGGCTGGCAGCCGAGGCGACCGCCACCCCCGGCGAGCGCGGCTGCGAGCTGTGGCACCAGGCGGACGCGGCCACCCGCCGACAGACACCGACCGCGCATCCCGTAGCCCACCAGGAGAGCCCGCATGCCCAGCACGCTGATCATCCGGGGCGGAACCGTCTACGACGGAACCGGCGCACCGGGCCGCCCCGCCGACGTCGCGATGGACGGAGATCGCGTCCTGGGCATCGGCGCAATCCCCGACCACGAGCACGCGGTGGTCCTGGACGCCACGGGATGCGCGGTCGCGCCCGGTTTCGTCAACGTCCTCAGCCACGCCCACCTCGCCCTCCAGCAGGACCCGCGTGGGCTGTCAGACCTCTACCAGGGCGTCACCACCGAGGTCTTCGGCGAAGGCATCTCCATGGGACCGGTCGCCGGACGCATGCTCGAGACCGTCTCCGCGACCGACGCGGAACCCGACGGTACCCGGCTGGGCTTCCCCCGCCTGAACGGCTTCCTCCACCACATGGCCGACCGCGGCGTCGCGCAGAACGTCGCCAGCTTCGTCGGCTCGCACAACATGCGCCTGCTCGGTGCCGGACACGACCACCGGCCGCTCACCGCGACCGAACTCGACGCCGCACGCGCACTCCTCGACGAAGAACTCGCCGACGGCGCACTCGGGCTCGCGTCCGCGCTGATCTACCCACCGGAAAGCTACTCCTCCACCGAGGAGTTGATCGCCCTGTCGCGGATCGTCGCGCGCCACGACGCGCTCTACATCTCGCACATCCGCAGCGAAGGAGACCGACTCCTCGAAGGCATCGACGAGGTGCTGCGCATCGGCCGCGAGGCATCGGCGCGTGTGGAGGTCTACCACATCAAGGCCGTCGGTCGGGACAACTGGCCCAAGATGCAGGCCGCCGTCGACCTCATCGACCAAGCGCGCGACGCCGGGCTGCCCGCGACCGCGAACCTCTACCCCTACGAGGCCGGTTCCACGGCCCTCTCGGCATCCATCCCACCTCCCTTCCACGTCGGGGGACGCGACAAACTCGCTCAACGCCTGCGCGACAAGGCCGTACGCGAGGAGATCAAGACGGCGATCCGCGGGCCGCAGCACGAGTGGGAGAACCTCCTCGTCGCCGCAGCCGGCCCGGACCACGTGCTCGTCCTCGCCGACGCCCTACCCGGACCCACCACCGCGGGCCTGACCCTGACGCAGGCAGCCGCCGCACACGGCATCGCGGACCCGCTCGACCTCATGATGGACCTGGTCGCCGCGAACCCCACCCTGTTGGCCGCGTACTTCGTCAGCCACGAAGACAACGTGCGCACCGCACTGCGCCGTCCCTGGGTCTCGATCTGCTCCGACTCCGAATCGGTCGCCGCCGAGGCCCCGTTCACCGACACACCAGTCCACCCGCGCTCATACGGGGCCTTCGCGCGCATCCTGCGCCAGTATGTGCGCGAGGAACGACTCCTCTCACTGGAAGAGGCCGTCCGGCGCATGACCTCGCTGCCGGCCGACACCCTCCGCCTGGCCGACCGCGGGCGGCTGGTTCCCGGCGCGTACGCCGACATCGCGGTCTTCGATCCGGCCGCGGTCGCCGACCACGCCACCTACGCGCAGCCGCACCAATACGCGACCGGCATGCGCCACGTGCTCGTCAACGGCACAGTCGCCATGCGCGACGCCCTCCCGACCGGCGCCCTCGGCGGCCGGGCCGTCCGTCGCGGTTGAACTCCCCTATTTCCACCCGCTCTGCGACAAGGAACGACCATGTCCCTCATCGACGTCGACCAGTCGGTGCTGCTTGTGATCGACGCGCAGGAGAACTTCTACCGCGACCACCGCCACGACGTGGACCGCGAGCAACTCAGCGCTGTCTTCGACCGCGTGGCCTGGCTGGTGGGAGTGGCCGCCTCCGCGGGCGTCCCCGTCGTCGTCACCGAAGAGGACCCCGATCGCAACGGTGAGACGGACAAGCGCATCCGCGCCCGGTTCCCTCAAGGAACACGGGTCCTCCCCAAGGCCGTATTCGCCGCCCCGGACAACCCCGACATCCTCGCGGCGATCGAGGCCACCGGTGCGCCGACCGTCGTCGTGGTGGGCTTGGAGACGGACATCTGCGTCGCACACTCGGCCATCGGGCTCCAGGGAACCGGCAAGCGCGTGATCGCCATCCGCGATGCACTGTTCTCCCCGAACGCCGCCCACCACAACGGTCTCGAGCGGATGAAGGCCGTGGGCGTCGAGCTCATATCGGCGAAGGAGCTGCTGTACGACTGGCTCCGCACCGTCGAGAACATCCGCGCATTCGCGAAAGCCAACCCCGCGCTGTCGCACCCGCCGGGCTTCTCCATGTGACTGGGGGGCCGGGCCCGACGAGGGGGCGGACCCGACGAGGGGGCGGAGCCGGCTCACCACAACCCCGACCACGCCGCCCGGCAAAGGACCGCGTCCCGAATGAACCGCCCATCGCTCGACGACCTCTACCGCATCGCCGTGCCCATGGACCCGTAAGTGCGGCCCGACGGCGAACTCGTGGCGTACGTGCTCATGTCGGCGGACCATGACCTGGACGCGGACCGCACCGAGATATGGCTTGCCGGTGACGGCGGCCCCCGCAGGCTCACGGACGGCCCCGCCGACAGCGCTCCCCGCTGGTCGCCCGACGGACAACGGCTCGCCTTCCTCCGGCCTGTCGACGGTGTACCCCAGCTCCATCTCGTGTCCATCGACGGTCTTGTCCGAGCGCTCACCACGCGCGACGGCGGAGCAGGAATCCCGGTGTGGTCACCCGACGGCAACGCCCCCGCGTTCGCAGCCACATGCGAGGGTCCCCGAGCCGCCCCGCCCACACCCGTCGTCGTCGACACCCTCGACGACAAGGCCGACTACATCGGCCTCGTCGTCGGCTCGACGCGTCACGTGTTCACCGCGGACGTCACCTTGGGACGAGTCCGGCAACTCACCCGAGGCGACTTCGAGACCAGCACCCCGACATGGTCGCCCGACGGACAGCGCCTCGCATTCACCGCGTCCATGGGTCCCGACCGCGATCTCACCTTCGACCGCGCCGTCCACGCCCTCGACGTCCAGGGCGGGACAGCCGAACGGCTCACCGCCCCCGACTACTTCTGCCTTGCCGCGGGGTGGCTCGGTCACGACTTGGTCGTCGCAGCCCAAAAGGACCAGCCCACCGGCCACGTCCGCCTGTACCGAATCAACTCCGACGGTATGACCGAACTGACCGCAGGTCTGGACCGATGCCTCTCCCTGGGCGCTCCCGGGCACCCCGGCGCGGATCCGCAGTTGCACAACAACGAGATCGTGCTGTGTTCCCGCGACCACGGTCTCGCCCACCTGTACGGCCCGGCAGGCACCAAACTCATCGGGGGCGACCGCACGATCCACGGCGCCGGCGCCGCATCAGGGCGCCACCAGGTCCAGGTCGCGCATGATCCGGCGGACCGGCTCCGGGCCGGCCAGGGCGCCTCGGCGCAGCAGCTGGGCGTGGATGCGGCGATGTCCGTAGGTGCCGTCCGACATCTCGAAGACCTTGGCGACGAGCAGCGTCAATTCCTCGCGCCGTTGTGCGGTCACGGATTCCGGGCGGCGGCGCCACTCGTAGTATCCGGACCTGGACACGCCGAGGCGGTCGCACATGAATGCGACGGGATAGGCGTACTCCGCGGTGTCGAGTCGCATCGATTCGATGAACTCGTACTGTCCGGCTACCGGGAATCCTTCTCTTCGAACGCCCGTAGAGCTCCGCCGGCCTCACACCCAACGCGGCCCCGCGGACACCGACCCGCTCGCGCGTCGCGGCCCCGGCCCGACACCGAGAGTGACCGGACCGGTCGAGACGACGCCGCCGGGGCGTTCGCTGTGCCGTCCGAATCGGAGGCACTCCTGCGCCCCGAGGTCACCTTCGAGTCCCCGCCGGCAGGTGGGGACTGCTGCATGCCGTCGCTGTCATGGGGCGGAGTGGTTCTGCGGGAGGTCCTCGACCGTGCCGTGATCGTCACCGCCCCCGATGGCCTTGAGATTCGCATACCGGATCGCGCGGACCTCATCCGGATGCAACGCGCGTCGGGACGCGCGAAGGACCCACGCCGGGCCATGGAGTCGGAACGGCTTTGAGCTGGGCTTGCCTGCGTTCCGGGCTCGGTGGATCCACGCGTGCCGCCAACCGGACAATGTCGTCGTTTCTCCCGGCGGGGTACTGCGCCGGTGTCGTCCGCTTCGTGGCCCTGCCCGAACGGCTCGGCGGCTTGTGGCGGCCGGCCGAGATGTGCGCCACGTGCGCGGAATCCACCCCCCGCGCCCGCGTGGTCGGCCTGCCACCGACACTCGCCTCCTCGCCACCGAAATCCCCAGTCGGCGCCGACCGCCACGCACAAGCCACGGCGTCAGCGTTCTCGGTTCCGTCGTCGAAGTTCTCGGTATCCGTCGTCGAACCGACCGCCGGAGCGACGGGGGCGGGCATCGGCCACGGACCTGCTTCTCGTAGCCGGGGGACGGGTATTCGCCGACCGGGTTGCCGTCTCCCGGGTCGAACAGGCCACGTCCCGAAACGGCTCGCCTCCTGCGCCGCGCACCGTCTCGTCCACGGCCAGGGCTCCGTCCGGGACGCCCGAGGTGCTCGACGACGAGGTTGCGCAGGTCGTCCCGGACGCGTCGGCGTCCCGATGGGCCGATCGCAGCAGCCGTTGCATCGCGTCGGGTCGCGAGGTGGCCCGTGCGCTCGGCGAGGTTCCGGCACTTCTTGCGCTCGATCGTCGACAGCGGACCGGCCACGAACTCCCGCGTGGTCGGATGAGGTTCGCTTCGGGCGTACCGGTCCCCGACCCGTGACATCACCACACCGAACGGCGACACCCGACGATCGACGTCCGTTCCGTGGCCCGCGGCCACCGCACGATCCTTTCGAGTCCACACGCTTCGTCCGGATCACACGGTGGCCGCTCCGGTTCCCGCAGGCTCGGACCAGGATCGGCAAGCGCGTACGGAGTCCTAGCCCCAATACCAGTGACTTTGGTGGGGTTCGGTCGTTGGGTGGGTTGTGCCAAGGCCTGGGCAGGTGAAGTCGTCGACGGGAGAGCGGTTCTCGGATCGGATCGCGTTGGGGGTCTTGACGCGTACGTTTCCGGCGGAGTTGATCGACGAGGTGGTCGCGGGGTGTGGCCGCGTCGAGCAGCGTCGTCGGTTGCTGCCGGCGCGGGTGGTCGTGTATTTCGTCCTGGCGATGTGTCTGTTCTCGGGGCAGGGCTACGAGGAGGTCGCGCGTCTGCTCACGCAGGGTCTGGAGCGGGAGCGTCGGTGGGTGGGGACGTGGCGGGTTCCGACGACCGGGGCGAT
>NZ_JBVHLU010000147.1:0-21005 GCF_055558835.1 Embleya sp. NPDC025285 | reverse complement strand
TCCAACTCGACAACAGCGGCATCGAACGCCTCCGCGAACACCGGGAAGCGATCGTGCAGCTCACGCCCCATCCCGACCCGCTGACTCCCCTGCCCACCGAAGAGGAACACCGATCGGCGGTCCGCCCGCGCGACGCCGGCGGTCACTCCGGCGCCCCGGCCGTCCGCCGCGAGGGAGGTGAGCCCGGCAAGCAGTTCGTCCCGGTCCGCGGCGGTGACCACGGCTCGGTGGTCCAGTGCGGTGCGGGTGCCGGCGAGCGCGGCGGCGAGGTCGGCGGGGGCGACGTCGGTTGCCTCAACGTACCCCCGCAGCCGCTCGGCCTGGGCCGCCAATGCCTGCGGGGTCTTGGCGGAGAGCAGGTACGGCAGCACGCCCGGCTCGGCCTGCGGCTGGGCGCGCGGGGCGTCGGCCGGCTCGGGTGCGCGGTATTCGAGCACGGTGTGCGCGTTGGTTCCGCTGATCCCGAACGCCGACACCGCGGCGCGGCGCGGCCGGCCGGTCTCCGGCCAGGGACGCGCCTCGGTCAGCAACTCGACCGCGCCCGCCGTCCAGTCCACATGCGGCGTCGGCGCGTCCACGTGCAACGTCCTGGGCAGCGTGCCGTGCCGCATCGCCATCACCATCTTGATCACCCCCGCGACACCCGCGGCGGCGGTGGTGTGCCCGATGTTGGACTTGAGCGCGCCCAACCACAGCGGCTGGTCCGCGGGTCGTTCCCGGCCGTACGTGGCCAGCAGCGCCTGCGCCTCGATCGGGTCGCCGAGCGCGGTGCCGGTGCCGTGTGCCTCGACGGCGTCCACGTCCGGCCCGCTCAACCGCGCGTTCGCGAGCGCCTGTCGGATCACCCGTTGCTGCGAGGGCCCGTTGGGCGCGGTCAGTCCGTTGCTGGCGCCGTCCTGGTTGACGGCCGAGCCGAGCACCGTCGCCAGCACGCGGTGACCGTTGCGCCGCGCGTCGGAGAGCCGTTCGAGCAGCAGCATGCCGATCCCCTCCGACCAGCCGGTGCCGTCGGCGGCGGCCGCGAAGGGCTTGCAGCGGCCGTCGGCGGAGAGCACCCGCTGTCGGCTGAAGTCCACGAAAAGGCCGGGGTTGGCCATCACCGTGACGCCGCCGGCCAGCGCCATGGAGCACTCGCCGGCCCGCAGCGCCTGGATCGCGAGGTGCAGCGAGACCAGGGATGAGGAGCAGGCCGTGTCGACCGTGACGGCGGGGCCCTCCAGGCCGAAGGTGTAGGCGAGCCGGCCGGACGCGACACTGGCGGCGTTCCCGGTGCCGAGGTAGCCGCCCAGTTCATCGGGCACCCGCATCCCGGCCAGGTAGCCGATGTTGGCGGCGCCGACGAACACGCCGGTGGCGGAACCGCGCAGGAGCGCCGGGTCGATGCCGGCCCGCTCGAACACCTCCCAGGAGACCTCCAGCAGCAGGCGCTGCTGTGGGTCCATCGCCAGTGCCTCGCGCGGCGAGATGCCGAAGAAGCCCGCGTCGAAGTCGGCCGCGTGCTCTACGAAGCCGCCCTCGCGTACGTAGCTGGTACCGGGGTGGTCGGGGTCGGGGTGGTAGAGCCCGTCCACGTGCCAGCCGCGGTCGGTGGGGAAGTCGGTCAGTCCGTCGCGCCCGTCGGCCAGCAGCTGCCACAGGTCCTCGGGCGACATCACGCCGCCGGGGAAGCGGCAGGCCATCGCGACGATGGCGATCGGTTCCCGGTCGGTGCCGGCCGTCGTCCCGGCGTGCGGTGCGCCCGTGGGCGTTGCGGTCTCGGCTCGGGTGCCCAGGAGTTCGGTGCGCAGGTATCCGGCGAGCGCGGTGGCGGTCGGGTAGTCGAAGACCAGGGTGGCCGGCAACCGCCGCCCGGTGAGCGCGGCCAGCCGGTTGCGCAGGTCGACCGCGATCAGCGAGTCGAAGCCGAGGCTCTTGAAGGCGCTGTCGACGTCGACGGCTTCGGCGTTGTCGTGGCCGAGCACCGCCGCGACCTGGGCCCGGACCAGTGTGGTCAGCGTCCGTTCCTGCTCGGGCGCGTCGAGGGCGAGCAGGTCGCGGACGAAGCGGTCGGCGACGCGGCCGCCGCTCGCGGCCGAGGCGGCCCGGCGCACGGGTCCGCGAACCAGGCCGCGCAGCAGTCCGGGCAGCACGCCGGCGTCGGCTTGGGCGCGCAGGGCGGTACGGTCCAGCCGGAGCGGCACCGCGAGTGGCTCGTCGGCGGCGGTCGCGCGGTCGAACAGGTCCAGGGCGGTCGCGGAGGACAGCGGGACGACGCCGGAGCGGGCCATCCGCCGCCGGTCTGCCTCGGCGAGCCGGCCGGTCATCCCGGTGGCCCGCTCCCAGAAGCCCCAGGCCAGCGAAAGTCCCGGTAGCCCCAATGAACGCCGGTGCTGGGCCAGGGAGTTGAGGAACGCGTTGGCGGCGACGTAGTTGGCCTGGCCGGCGCTGCCGAGCACACTCGCGGCCGAGGAGAACAGCACGAACGCGGACAGGTCGCGATCGCTGGTCAGTTCGTGCAGATTGACCGCGCCGTCGACCTTGGGCCGCAGCACCGCGGCGAGTCGCTCGGGGGTCAGCGATTCGATCACGCCGTCGTCCAGGACGCCCGCGGCGTGCACGACCGCGCCGAGCGGTCGGGCTGCGGGGATCGCGGCGAGCAGCCGCTCCAGCGCGTCCCGGTCGGCGGCGTCGCAGCCGGCGATGTCCGCGGTGGCGCCCAACGCCGCCAATTCGGACCGCAGTTCGGCGCAGCCCTCGGCATCGGGGCCGGAGCGGCTGGTGAGCAGCAGGTGCCGTACGCCGTGTTCGGCGGCCAGGTGGGTGGCGATCAGTCGGCCCAGGGTGCCGGTGCCGCCGGTGATCAGGACGGTGCGGTCGGTGCGGAACGGCCGGGTCGCCGCGTCCGGGTCGCCTCGGTAGCCGGTGAGGCGGGCGGCGAGCAGGTCGCCGCCGCGTATGGCGACGGCCGGTTCGCCGCAGCCGGGGACTGCGGCCAGCGCCCGCCCCCGAGTCTCGGATGCCGAGGCGGCCGGGTCGGCCGGGTCGGCCAGGTCGGCCAGGACGAACTGGTCGGGGTACTCGGTCTGCGCGGAGCGGACCAGGCCCCAGGCGGCGGCCGACGACAGGTCGGGCACGCCCTCACCGGGCGCGGCGGCCACCGCGCCGCCGGTCACCACGACCAGCCGGGACGTCTCGAAGCGGGGGGCGGTGGCCCAGGTACGCAGTACGGGCAGCAGGTCGGCGGCGGCCGCGTGCGCCGCCGCGGCCGGCGGCGCGTCGGGCGGTTGTACCGGGTACACCACCGCGTCCGGCACGGCGGCGCCGGAGTCCAGGGCGGCGCCCAGCGCGTCGAGGTCGGCGAACGCGCGCACGTCGGCGCCCGAGCCGCGCAGTGCGTCCGCCAGGCCGCGGGGGTCGGTGCCCAGCACGGCCCAGCCGACCTCGTCGGAGGCAGTGGCGTCGGCGGCGGAGCCGACGGACACCCACTCGACCCGGTACAGCGCTTCGTGCCGGCTCCGGTGGGCGGGGTCCGGCGCCGACGCGGCGCCACGGGTGGCCACGGTGTCGACGCGGGCCACCGGCTGCCCCGTGGGGTCGGCCAGCAGGAGGGCGTGGCGCGCGGTCCCCGCTGGGCCCTGGGTGCTGCGCAGCCGTACCCGCAGGGCAGCGGCCCCGGCCGCGTACAGCGTGATGCCGCCGAGCGTGTCGGGCGCGGGGGGTACGGCCAAGTCATCGTCGAACAGCCGCAGTCGCAGCGCGGCGTCGAGCAGGGCGGGGTGCAGGCCGTACTCGCCCGCGTCCTGCGCGTGCTCGTCGGGCAGGGCGACGTCGGCGAAGAGTTCCCCGTCCCGCCGCCAGACCGCGCGCAGCCCGCGAAAGGCCGGGCCGAGAGTATGCCCGGCGGAGGCCAACCGGTCGTGGAGGCTGCTGAGTTCGATGGGCTCGGCGCCGGGCGGGGGCCAGGTCTGCAAGCCGGCGTCCGGGGTGGGCCGACCCGGACGCAACAGGCCGGTGGCGTGCCGGGTCCAGGGCTCCTGGGCAGTTGCCTCGGACGGGCGGGAGAACACCGCGAGCGAGCGGCGGCCGTCCGGCTCGGGCGCGCCGACCGCGACCTGTAGGCGTACCGCGTCGGCGCCCGGTTCCAGGGGCGCCTCCAGGGACAGCTCGTCGATCCGGTCGCAGCCTGCCTCGTCGCCCGCGCGGATCGCCAGTTCGACCATGGCCGCGGCGGGCAGCCGTATGGCGCCGTCCACGGTGTGGTCGGCGGGCCAGGCCAGGGCGCGGGCGGACAGCCGTCCGGTCAGCAGCAGGCCGCCGCCGTCGGCCAGGGCCGCGGTGGCGCCGAGCAGTGGATGTCCGGCCGCCAGCAGGCCGAGTCCGGCGGCGTCGCGGGCGGTGTCGCTGGGGGCCTGGAGCCAGAAGCGGCGCCGCCGGAAGGGGTAGGTCGGCAGGTCGACGCGGCGCGGCGCGGCGGCGCGGCCGGCGAACAGGTGCCGCCAGTCGACGGTGAGCCCGTGCACATGCGCGGCGGCCAAAGCCTCGGCGAAGCGGGCGGGGCCGCCGGCGCCGCGCCTGAGGGTGTCCAGCGCGACCGCGACCGCGTCGGCGGCGCCGATGGTGTCCTCCAGCGCGACGGTGAGCACCGGATGTGCGCTGACCTCGACGAACGCGGTGTGGCCTGCGGTCAGCAGGGCGTCGACCGCGGTGTGGAAACGCACCTGTCGGCGCAGGTTGTCGTACCAGTAGCCGGCGTCCAGGGCGGCGGCGTCCAGCAGTGCGCCGGTCGTGGAGGAGTAGAACGGCACGGTGGAGGTGGTCGGCGCGATGCCGGCGAGCTCCTTGGCCAGCCGGTCGCGGATCGTCTCGACCTGCGCGGAGTGCGAGGCGTAGTCCACCGGTATCCGGCGGGCCCACACGCCCTGGCCCTCGCACACGGCGAGGAGTTCGTCGATCGCGGGCTGGTCGCCGGCGACCGTCACCGAGTGCGGGCCGTTGACCGCGGCGACGGTCAGTTCTCCGTCGAGCGGTCCGATCAGCCCGTGCGCGCGGGCGGCCGACAGCGAGACCGAGGCCATGCCGCCGGTGCCCGCCAGGTCCAGGATGGCCCGGCTTCGCAGGGCCACCACCTTGGCGCCGTCCGCCAGGCTCAGGCCGCCCGCGACGCAGGCCGCGGCGATTTCCCCCTGGGAGTGGCCCAGCACGGCGGCGGGTTGCACACCGTGTGCCTGCCAGAGCCGGGCGAGGGCGACCATCACGGCCCACAGCACGGGCTGCACGACGTCGACCCGCTCCAGCCAGTTCTCGTCCGGCGAGCGCAGCACGTCGGTGGTCGACCAGTCGACGTGCGGCGCGAGCGCGGCCTGGCAGTCCGCGATCGTTGCGGCGAACTCTGGTGAGGCGTCCAGCAGTTCCCGAGCCATGCCGGCCCATTGCGAGCCCTGGCCCGGGAACACGAAGACCGGGCGCCGGTCCGGTCCCGCCACGGCGCCGGCGCCCTCGCCGCCGGCCAGGGCGCGCAGCCGTTCGGCGAAGCCGTCGAGGTCCGCGGCGGTCACGGCGGCGCGGCACTCCAGCGCCGACCGGGTGGTGGCCAGTGCGTAGGCGACGTCGTCGGGAGCGAGGTCGGGTGCGGCGGCGACGAAGGACGCCAGCAGATCCGCCTGGGCGCGCAGTCCTTCGTCGTCGCGCGCCGACAGCACCCAGGGGGCGGGCGCCGCGCCCGGCCCGGGCGCGGACACCGACCCCGGCGCGGGCGTGAAATCGCGCTCGTCCGGCGCCTGTTCGAGCACGACATGCGCGTTGGTCCCGCTGATCCCGAAGGAGGAGACCCCGGCCCGCCGCGGCCGGTCCTCGGCATCGGGCCAGGGCTGCGGTTCGGTCAACAACCGTACGGTGCCCGCCGACCAATCCACGTGCGGCGACGGCTCGTCCACGTGCAGCGTGCTCGGCAGCAGGCCGTGCCGCAGGGCCATCACCGTCTTGATCACCCCGGCCACCCCCGCGGCCGCCTGGGTGTGGCCCAGGTTGGACTTGACCGCGCCGAGCCACAGCGGCCGCCGCGGGTCGCGGCCCTGCCCGTAGGTGGCGAGCAAGGCCTGCGCCTCGATCGGGTCGCCGAGCGTGGTGCCGGTGCCGTGCGCCTCGACCGCGTCGATGTCGTCCGCCGTCAGCCGGGCGTTGGCCAGGGCCCGCCGGATCACCCGGCGCTGCGAGGGGCCGTTGGGCGTGGTCAGGCCGCTGCTGGCGCCGTCCTGGTTGACCGCGCTGCCGCGCACCACCGCGAGCACCGGGTGACCGTCGCGCCGCGCGTCGGAGAGCTTTTGCAGCAGGAGCAGCCCGGCACCCTCGGACCAGCCGGTGCCGTCCGCGGCGGCGGCGAACGCCTTGCACCTGCCGTCGGGTGCCATCCCGCGCTGCCGGCTGAACTCGCTGAACATGCCGGTGTTGGACATCACCGTGACGCCACCGGCCAGCGCCATCGTGCACTCGCCGCCGCGCAGCGCCTGGACGGCGAGGTGCAGGGCGACCAGGGAGGACGAGCACGCCGTGTCGACCGTGACGGCGGGGCCTTCGAGCCCGAACACGAAGGAGAGCCGACCGGACAGGACGCTGATGATCGTCCCGGTGCCCAGGTAGCCGCCGACGCTCTCGGGCACCTGCCGAAAGCCGGTGCCGTATCCCGACGAGCCGGCGCCGACGAACACACCGGTACGGCTGCCGCGCAGCGCGGCGCGATCCAGGCCCGCGCGTTCGAACAGCTCCCAGCCCACTTCGAGCAGGACGCGTTGCTGCGGGTCCATCGCCAACGCCTCACGCGGACTGATGCCGAAGAACTCCGGGTCGAAGTCGGCCGCGTGGTCCAGGAAGCCGCCGTCGCGGGCGTAGCTCTTGCCGGGCGCGTCCGGGTCGGGGTCGTAGAGCCCTTCCAGGTCCCAGCCGCGGTCGTCCGGGAGCGGCCCGATCGCGTCGCCGCCGTCGGCCACCAGGCGCCACAGGTCCTCCGGCGAGGACACCCCGGCCGGGTAGCGGCAGGCCATCGCGACGATCGCGATCGGCTCCGTCTCCCGCTGCTCGGCGCGGCGCAGTTCCGCCTGGGTGTCGTGCAGTTCCGCGGCCACCCGCTTGAGGTAGCCGACCAGCTTGTCACTCTGCGGCGTGTCGCGGTCCGGCATCGTGGTGTCGGTCCTTCCTGAACTCGGCGAAGAGGGATCGAACGCAGGTCATGCCAAGCCGAGTTCGCGGTCGATGAAGTCGAGCACCTCGTCGGCGCTCGCCTCCTTGAGCTGCTCCGCGGCGGTTTGCGGTGCGCCGCCGGCCTGGGTCTCCTCCTGGTTGCGCCAGGCGGTCAGGAGCCGGTCGAGCCGGGTCGAGATCGCGGCCCGGTCGTATTCGTCCGCGCGCACCCCGGCGAGCCGGGCCGCCAGGCGGTCGAGTTCGTCGAGCACCGCAGGCACCGCTGCGGCGGAGGTGTCGGGAACGAGCTCCTCGAACAGGTGGTCGGCGAGGTCGGCCGGAGTCGGGTAGTCGAAGACGAGGGTGGCGGGCAGTCGCAGGTCGGTGGCGGCGTCGAGCCGGTTGCGCAGTTCGACGGCGGTCAGCGAGTCGAAGCCGATCTCGGTGAAGCCGCGTCGCGGGTCCACCGCGTCCGCGCCGCCCAGGGCGAGCACGGTGCCGGCGTGCCGGCAGACCAGGTCGGTGAGCAGCCTGCGCTGGTCGTCCTCGGTCAGCGCGGCCAGCCGCCGAACCAGGTCGACGGCGGGCTCCGGCCGGCCGGCGGCCTGCGCGCTGGGTCGCCCCGGGGCGCGGACCAGGCCGCGCAGCGCGGCGGGTACGGCGGCGCCGCCGGCGTCCCGTCGCAGGGCCGCACCGTCGACGCGGACCGGCAGGACCAGGGGGTCGGGGAGGTCGGCGGCGGCGTCGAAGAGGGCCAGGCCCTGCGCCGCGGACAGCGGCAGCATCCCGGAGCGCGCCACCCGCGCCCGGTCGACCTGGTCCAGCCCGGCGGTGATCGCGCCGGCCTGGTCCCACAGCCCCCAGGCGAGCGAGGCGGCGGGTCGGCCCGCCGCCCGGCGGTGGTGGGCGAGGGCGTCGAGGAAGGTGTTGGCCGCCGCGTAGGCGCTCTGGCCCGCGCCGCCCAGGACGCCGGCCGCCGAGGAGTACAGGACGAACACGGCAAGGTCGGCGTCGGCGGTCAGCCGGTGCAGGTTCACCGCGCCGTCGATCTTCGGGCGCAGTACACGGCGGAGCTGATCGGCCGTCAGGGAGGTGATGACGCCGTCCTCGACCACGCCCGCGGCGTGCACGACGGCGGTCAGCGGGTGTTCGGCGGGGACCCGGGCCAGCACCTCGGCGAGCTGCGCCCGGTCGGCGACGTCGCAACCGGCGATCTCCACGTGGACGGCGCCGAGCCCGGTCAGTTCCTCGCGCAGTCGCGCGGCGCCGGGGGCCTGTTCGCCGGCTCGACTGGTGAGCACCAGATGCCGGGCGCCGTGCTCGGTCACCAGGTGCCGGGCCAGCAGGGCGCCGAGCGCGCCGGTGCCGCCGGTGATCAGCACCGTACCGTCGGGGTCGGGTGCGGCGGGGACGGTGAGCACGATCTTGCCGATGTGCTTGGCCTGGCTCATGTATCGGTACGCGTGTGCGGCCTCGCGGATGTCCCAACTGCGCACCGGGAGCAAGCGCAGGGCGCCGCTCTCGACGAGTTCGACGATTTCGGTGAGGATCCGGCCGATCCGCTCGGGGTCGGCGTCGGCGAACGGTTGGTAGCTCACCCCCGGGTACAGCACGGCCGTGTGACCTGGGTCGCGCAGGTCCGTCTTGCCGATCTCGATCAGCCGGCCGCCGGGTGCCAGCAGCCGCAGCGAGGCGTCCACGTAGTCGCGCGCCAGCGAGTTGAGCACCACGTCGACGCCTCGCCCGCCGCCCGCCGAGGCGAAGTCGTGCTCGAAGTCGAGCGACCGGGAGGAGGCGATGTGCGCGTCGTCCAGGCCCAGTTCGCGCAGGGTGTCCCACTTGCCGGGGCCGGCGGTGCCGTACACCTCTGCGCCGAAGTGCCGGGCCAGTTGTACGGCGGCCATGCCCACGCCGCCGGCCGCCGCGTGGATCAGCACGGACTCGCCGGGCTTGAGGCCGGCCAGGTCGAACAGGGCGCGGTAGGCGGTCAGGAAGGCGATCGGCATCCCGGCGGCCTCGGCGAAGGTCCAGTGCGCGGGGATGCGGACGACGGCCCGGTGGTCGGCGACCGCGACCGGGCCGAGCGAGGCGGGCAGCACGCCCATCACCCGGTCGCCGGACCGCCAGGCACCGGCCGCCGAACCGACCTCGGTGACCACCCCGGAGCCCTCGGTGCCCATGCCGACCTGGCCGGGCACCATGCCCAGACCGACCAGCACGTCGCGGAAGTTGAGGCCGGAGGCGCGCACGGCGATCCGGATCTCGTGCGGGGCGAGCGGTCGGGCGGCGGGCGGATAGGGCATCGGCGCGAGCCGGTCCAGGTCACCCGCGGAGGTGGTGTCGAGCAGCCAGGGTCCTTCCGGGGCGGCGGGCAGCAGCCGGTCGGTGTCGGCCCGGACGATCCGTGGGACCAGCGCCGCACCCGCGCGGACGGCCGTCTGCGGTTCGCCGGCGGTGAGCGCGGCGCGGATGGCGTCGGGCGGCGCGGTCGGCGAGCCGGCGTCCGCGTCCGCGTCGAGGTCGACGAGGAGGAACCGTTCCGGGTGCTCGGCCTGTACGGAGCGCAGCAGGCCCCAGACCGGCGCATGGGCCAGGTCGGTGACGCTCTCGCCGGCGCGGACCGCGACCGCGCCGCGGGTGAGCACGACCAAGCGGGTCGTCTCCCAGGCGGAGTGCGCCAACCAGCCCTGGACGGTGTGCAGCATCCGGTCGACGGCCCGGTCGGCAGCGGTCGGCAGCCCCGCCGGCGGTATCGGTGCGAGCGGGAGCAGGACGATGTCGGGGGCCGTGGACTCGTCGGCGAGGGCGGCGACATCGGGGTATGCGCGCGCCGTAATGCCTGCCTGCTCCAGCGCGTCGGACAGGCCGAAGGGGTCAGGGCCGAGTACGGCCCAGGGCCCCGTGGCCGGTTGCGGCTGTTCGGCCGGCGCCGGCGGGACCGGAACCCAGTCGAGCCGGAACAGCGAGCCGCCGACGGCCGCGGGGGCGGGGGCGGCGGGACGCATCACCAGTTCGCGTACCGAGACCACGGGGTTCCCCGAGCCGTCGGTGGCGGCCAGTTCGACCGTGTCGGGGCCGGTGATCGACATCCGCACGCGCAGCGCGGCCGCTCCGACGGCGTGCACGCTCACCCCGCCCCAGGAGAACACCAGCCGCGCCTGCCCGGTGTCCTGGCCGAGCCCGGTCAGGCCACTGGCGTGCAGGGCGGCGTCGAAGAGCGCGGGGTGCAGGAGGAAGTCCGCGGCGGCGGAGGTGTGTTCGTCGGGCAGGGTCACCTCCGCGTAGACCGACCCGTCGAGTCGCCAGGCGGCGCGCAGGCCCCGGAACGACGGGCCGTACCCGAATCCGCCGGCCGCGAGGTCGGCGTAGAAGTCGGCGACGTCGACCGGCTCGGCTCCGGGCGGCGGCCAGGCCGGCGAAGCGTCGGGAGCCGTGTCGGCGTCGGCCTCGGGCGTGAGCACGCCGGCCGCGTGCCGAGTCCACCCGGTGTCGTCCGCCGCGTCCTCGCGCCGGGAGTGCACCTCCACCCGGCGGCGGCCGTCCTCCTCGACCGGTCCCACCACGACCTGCAGGCGCACGGCGGTGTCCGGGGGAATGGCGAGGGGTGTTTCCAGCATGAGTTCGGCCAGGTGCGGGCAGCCCGCACGGTCGCCGGCCTGGACGGCGACCTCCACGAACGCGGTACCGGGGAAGAGGACACTGTCGCCCACCGCGTGGTCGGCCAGCCACGGGTGGGTGTGCAGGGACAGTCGTCCGGTGAGGACCAGTCCGCCGCTGCCCGCAAGGCGCAACTCGGCGCCCAGCAGCGGGTGGCCGGTGGCGGCCAAACCCAGACCGGCGGCGTCGGGCGCCGCCGCGCCGCCGTCGAGCCAGTAGCGCTTGCGTTGGAAGGCGTAGGTGGGCAGTTCGACGCGGCGGGCGTCGGTGCCGGCGAAGAACCGCTCGCCGTCGATCCGGCCACCGGACAGGTGGAGCGCGCCGAGGGCATGTACCGCGGTGATCGGTTCCGGCCGGTCGCGGCGCAGGGCCGGGACGCACACCGGGGTCGGGCCGGCCGAGGTCCGGCGGGCGGCCAGGCAGTCCCGGGCGAGTGCGCTCAGCACCCCGTCGGGGCCCAGTTCGATCAGGGCGGTGGCGCCCGCGTCGGCGAGCGCGGCGACGCCGTCGGCGAATCGGACCGTCTCGCGGACGTGCCGGGCCCAGTAGTCCGCGCTGCCCAGTTCCTCGACGCCGGCGGGGCGGCCGGTCAGGTTGGAGATCACCGGGATCCGGGCGGGCACGGCCGTGATGTTCCGCGCCACGGCGCGGAACCGGTCGAGCATGCCGTCCATGTCCGCGCTGTGAAAGGCGTGACTGGTGCGCAACCGCCGGGTCTTGCGGCCCTGCGCCTCGAACTGCCGGGCTACCGCGAGCACCTGCTCGGCGGCGCCGGAAAGCACCACCGCGGACGGGCCGTTGACCGCCGCGACGGCGACGGCGCCGGCGTGTTCGGCGATCGCGGCGCCGACCTCTTCCTCGCTCGCGGCGACCGCGATCATCGTGCCCGCGGACGGCAGTTCCTGCATCAGGGCGGCCCGGGCCGCGACCAGCGCCGTCGCGTCGGGCAGCGACCACACTCCGGCGAGGTGCGCGGCGCTCAGCTCGCCGATCGAGTGGCCCAGGAGCAGGTCCGGGCGCACCCCCCAGGATTCGTACAGGCGGAACAGGGCGACCTGGAGCGCGAACAGGCCGGTCTGCGCGTAGACGGTCTGCCCGAGCAGTTTCGCGGTGCTCGGGTCGTCGGGGGTCAACACCACCTCGGCCACCGGCCGGCTGACCTGCCCGGCCAGCCGGGCGTCGAGTTCGGCGGCCGCGGCGTCGAAGGCGTCGGCGAAGGCCGGCCAGGCCGCGTACAGTTCCCGGCCCATGCCCGGGCGTTGGCTGCCCTGTCCGGTGAACAGGTAGGCCAGGCGACCGCCTTGACCGGCCCGGCCGCGGACGGCGTTCGCCGCGTCCTCGCCGAGGGCCAACGCGTCGAGCCCGGCGAGCAGGTCGTCGGGGCCGGTGCCCACGACGACCGCGCGGGAGTCCAGGGCGGCGCGCGAGGTGGCCAGCGAGTAGCCGACGTCGACGGGCCGCAGGCCGGGCCGGGCCCGCACGTGCGCGGCGAGCCGGGCGGCCTGGTCGCGAAGCGCCTCGTCGGTACGGGCGCCGAGGACCCAGGGCAGGGCGCGGTGGGCGGCGGGGGCGTCCGTGCCGGGTGCCGTGGCCGCACCGTCGGCGCCGGCCGGCTCCCCCGCGATGTGCTCCGCCGCCGGTTCCGGCGCCTCCTCCACGATCACGTGCGCGTTGGTGCCGCTCACCCCGAAGGAGGAGATCCCGGCCCGGCGCGGGCGCCCGTTGCGCGGCCACGGACTGGGGTGGGTGAGCAGTTCCACCCCGCCGCCCGACCAGTCGACATGCGGCGTCGGCGCGTCCACGTGCAGGGTCTGCGGCAGCAGTTCGTGCCGCATCGCCTCGATCATCTTGATCATGCCGGCGACGCCGGCCGCCGCACCGGTGTGGCCGATGTTCGACTTGACCGCGCCCAGCCGCAGCGGCTGCCCGGCGGGTCGGTCGCGGCCGTAGGTGGCCATGAGGGCCTGCGCCTCGATCGGGTCGCCGAGCGTGGTGCCGGTGCCGTGCGCCTCGACCGCGTCGACGTCTCGGGCGGCCAGCCGCGCGGAGTCCAGGGCCTGGCGGATGACCCGTTGCTGGGCAAGGTCGTTGGGGGCGGTCAGGCCGTTGCTGGCGCCGTCCTGGTTGACCGCGCTGCCGCGCACCACGGCCAGCACCGGGTGACCGGCCTGCCGCGCGTCGCTCAGCCGCTCCAGCAGCAGTACGCCCGCGCCCTCGGCCCAGCCGGTGCCGTCGGCCGCCGCCGCGAACGCCTTGCAGCGCCCGTCGGGGGCGAGGCCGCGCTGACGGCTGAATTCGATGAAGATGCCCGGCGTCGACATCACGGTCACGCCGCCGGCCAGCGCCATCGTGCACTCGCCTTGGCGCAGTGCCTGGGCGGCGAGGTGGATCGCGACCAGCGAGGACGAGCAGGCGGTGTCGATCGTGACGGCCGGACCTTCCAGACCGAGCGTGTAGGCGATCCGCCCGGAGGCGACGCTGGTCATGCTGCCCGTGCCGAGGTAGCCCTCGACCTCTTCGGGGACGCTGGTGAGCCGCTCGGCGTAGCCCGAGGAGATCGCCCCCGCGAACACGCCGATCCGGCTGCCCTTGAGCGAGGTCGGGTCGACGCCGGCACGCTCGAACGCCTCCCAGGCGGTCTCCAGGAGCAGCCGTTGTTGGGGGTCCATGGCCAGCGCCTCGCGCGGGTTGACGCCGAACAGTTCGGCGTCGAAGTCGGCCGCGCCGTCCAGGAAACCGCCGCGCCGGGCGTACGTCTTCCCGGACCGCTCGGGGTCCGGGTCGTAGATGCCGTCCACGTCCCAGCCGCGGTCGTGCGGAAAGTCGACGAGCGCGTCGACGCCGTCGACGACCAGCCGCCAGAGCTCCTCCGGCGTGCGCACCCCGCCGGGGTAGCGACAGGCCATCGCGACCACGGCGATCGGCTCGTACGCGGCCGCCTCGATCTCGCGCAGCCGTTGCCGGGTCTGGCCGAGGTCCGCCGTGGCCCTCTTGAGGTAGTCGAGGAGCTTTTCTTCGTTGGTCGACACGCGAGCCCACTTTCACCGGGTGGCCGAAGGGAAGCCGGAGGCGGTATGTACACGTCGGGGTCAGGCGGTGCCCAGCTCCCGGTCCAGCAAGTCGAAGATCTCTTCGGCGGAGGAGGCGGCGAGGGCGTCCTCGCCCAGGGCCGGGTCCGCGCCGGCGTCCGACGGGGCACGCCACTTCCAGAGCAGGCTCTCCAGGCGCCGGGTGACCGCCGCCCTGGTCTCCCGGTCGGCCGGGAGTCGGGACAGGGCGTGCTCCAACCGGCCGAACGCGACCGGCGCGGGACCGGCCGCGGCCGCCGTCTCCAGCCCGAGCTCGGTGCCCAGATGGGCGGCCAGGGCCGCGGGGGTGGGGTGGCTGAACACCAGGGTCACCGGCAGCCGCAGGCCGAGCGCGGCGCCGAGTCGGCCGCGCAGTTCGACTGCGGCCATCGAGTCCAGGCCCAGGTCGCGCAGCGGCTTGTCCGCGGCCACGTCGGCCGCGGCGTGGCCCAGGACGGCCGCGACCTGATCGACCACCAGATCGCCCAGTGCGCGCTGCCGGTCCTCCTCGCTCAGGGCGGCCAGCCGGCGCAGCAGTGCGGCGGCGGTGGCTTCGGGTTCGGCTTCCGACGCGGTGTCCTGGGCCGGGCGGGCCGAGCCGGGCCGCAGCAGCGGGACCGAACCGGCGCGCGGGGTCGCCGACTCGGACTCGGTGAGCGCGGCTCGGAGCCGGTCCGGCGAGACGGCGCGCAGCGCGAGCGAGCGCACCGTGAAGGCGGTCGCGCCGGTCCCGGTCGCGGCGACCAGCGAGAGCGTGTCGGGCGAGTCGCCGCCCGCCTCCAGCCGTACGCGCAGTGAGGTCGCGCCGGGGGCGGGCAGGGTGACCCCGGACCACGCGAACGGCATCCGGATCTCGGCGCCGGCCTCGGGTTCCGCGGTTCCTTCGGCCGCCCCGGTCTCCCCGGCCGCCACGCCGACCGCCCGGAGGGCGGCCGTCAGGAGCAGCGGGTGCAGTCCGTAGCCGGCGGCGCCCTGGCGCTGGTCGGCGGAGAGGGCGACTTCCGCGTACAGGGTCTCGCCGGACTTCCAGATGCCGCGCAGCACTTGATCGGCGCGCGGCTCGGCGTCGTCGGTGTGCGGCACGGGTACGGGTACGGCTCCGGTCGGCGGCCAGACGGCCAGGTCGTCCTCGGGGTCGGGTGCGTCCTGCGCCCCGTCCGCGACGGGGGCGAGCAGGCCGTCGGCGTGGCGGGTCCACGTCCCGGCCGCCTCGGCGTCGTCCGGGCAGGAGTGCACGGACACGGGGTGACGCCCGTCGGGCCGCGCGGCGCCCACCGACACCTGGATCTGCGCGCCGCCGCGCTCGGGCAGCGGCAGCGGCGCCTGGAGGGTCAGTTCCTCGACCGTGCCGAGTCCGGTCAACCGGGCTGCGTGCAGGGCGAGTTCGACGAAGACGGCGCCGGGCAGGAGCGCCGTGCGCGCGGAGATGTATTCGGCCAGCCAGGGGTGGGTGCGTCGGCTGACCCGCCCGGTGAGCACCACTCCTTCCGCGTCGGCCAGGTCGACCGCCACGCCCAGAACCGGGTGCCCGGTGGCGATCAGCCCCAGCCCCTGCGTGGCGGCCGCGCCGGCGGACGCGCCCCGGAGCCAGTACCTCTCCCGCTGGAAGGCGTAGGTGGGCAGGCCGGTCGACTGCGGCTCGATGTCGGCGAAGGCGACCCGCCAGTCGACGTCGACGCCTTGGGCGTACGCCTGGGCGAGGGCGGCGGTGAAGCGGTCGGGGCCGCCCTCGCCGCGCCGCAGGGTGCCCAGGACCGGGGCCCGCGACCCGGCCGCCTCGACGGTTTCCAGGACGGCGGTGGTCAACACCGGGTGGGCGCTGGTCTCGATGAACGCGTCGTGGCCCTGGTCGAGCAGGGCCCCGACCGCCTCGTCGAAGCGGACGGTCTGCCGCAGGTTGGTGTACCAATACTCGGCGTCCAGGGCGGTGGTGGCCAACAGGCCACCGGTGACGGCGGAGTAGAAGGGGATGCTCGCGGCGCGTGGTTCGACGCCCGCGAGGGCCACGAGCAACGCGTCCCGGATCGACTCGACCTGCGGGGAGTGCGAGGCGTAGTCGACCGGGACGCTCCGCGCCCAGGTGCCCTGGGCCTGACAGCGCGTCAGCAGCTCGGACAGCGCGTCCGGGTCACCGGAGAGGGTCACCGAGTGCGGGCCGTTGACGGCCGCGAGCGAGATCCGGTCGCCGAACGGCGCGGTCAGCTCGGTGACTTCCTCGGCGGACAAGCCCACCGAGGCCATCGCGCCCTTCCCGGCCAGGTCCAGGATCGCCTTGCTGCGCAGCGCGACGATCTTCGCGCCGTCGTCCAACGAGAGCGCGCCGGCGACGCACGCGGCCGCGATCTCGCCCTGGGAATGGCCCACCACGGCAGCGGGCCGCACACCGTACGACCGCCACAATTGGGCCAACGAGACCATCACCGCCCACAACACCGGTTGCACCACATCCACCCGCTCCAGCCACGCGTCCGATTCAGAGCTCAGCACCGAGGTCAACGACCAGTCGGCGAACGGCGCGAGCGCCTCCTCGCACGCCCCGATCTGCGCGGCGAATGCGGGTGACGCCGAGAGCAGCCCGCCGGCCATCGCGACCCACTGGGAACCCTGACCGGGGAAGACGAACACCGGACGGGTGCCAGCCTGTGCCACCCCCACGACCGCGTCGACCCCAGAGCCCCCGGCCGCCAACCCCGCAAGGGCGGCGAGCAACCCCTCCCGGTCGGCCGCCGTGACGACGGCGCGGTGTTCGAGCCGGGCCCGGGAGACGACCAACGAGTACGCGAGGTCGGCCAACACCGGCTCGGCCGACACCGTTTCGGCCGACACCGTTTCGGTCGACACCGTTTCGGTCGGGTCCGTTTCGGTCGGGTCCGATTCGGTCGGGTCCGATTCGGTCGGGTCCGATTCGGTCGGGACCGGTCCGGGCAGCGCCTCGACGTGCTCGGCGAGCCTGCGGGCCTGCGCGCGCAGCGCCTTGGCGGAGTGCGCGGAGAGCAGGAACGGCAGGACGGGCAGGGGGGTGCCGGGGTCACCGGTGGGGCGGGGTTCGCCCGCCCGCACCGGCGCGGCGGGCGGCTGTTCGAGCACCACGTGCGCGTTCGTACCGCTGATGCCGAAGGCCGACACGGCCGCGCGACGCGGCCGGTCGTGGTCGGGCCAGGCGCGGGGCGCGGTGAGCAACTCCACGGTGCCGGCCGACCAGTCCACGTGCGGGGTCGGCTCGTCCACGTGCAGGGTCGCGGGCAATACGCCCTCGCGCATCGCCAGCACCATCTTGATCACGCCCGCGACGCCCGCCGCGGCCGTGGTGTGGCCGATGTTGGACTTGACCGAGCCCAGGTACAGGGGGGTGGCGTCCGGCCGGTCGCGGCCGTAGGTGGCGAGCAGCGCCTGGGCCTCGATGGGGTCGCCCAGCGCGGTACCGGTACCGTGCGCCTCGACCGCGTCCACGTCGCGGGCGGTGAGCCGGGCGTCCGCCAACGCCTGCCGGATGACGCGCTGTTGGGAGGGACCGTTGGGCGCGGTCAGGCCGTTGCTGGCGCCGTCCTGGTTGACCGCGCTGCCCCGGACCACGGCCAGGACGCGATGGCCGTTGCGTACCGCGTCCGAGAGGCGCTCCACCAGCAGCAGGCCGACACCCTCGGACCAGCCGGTGCCGTCCGCGGCGGCGGCGAACGCCTTGCAGCGGCCGTCCGGGGAAAGCCCGCGCTGGCGGCTGAACTCCACGAATCCGGTCGGGGTGGCCATCACGGTCACGCCGCCGGCCAGCGCCATCGTGCATTCGCCGCGCTGGAGGGCGCGGCCGGCCAGGTGCAGGGCGACCAGTGACGAGGAGCACGCCGTGTCGACGGTGAGTGCGGGGCCTTCCAGGCCGAAGGCGTAGGCGACTCGCCCCGAGATCACGCTGCTGATGCTGCCGGTGAGCGCGTACCCCTCAACGCCGTCCGGAAGGTCGCCGGCGCCGGCGCCGTACCCGCAGGCCGCGCCGCCGACGAAGACACCGACCGGATGGCCCTTGACCGAGGTCGGGTCGATGCCGGCGTTCTCGAACGCCTCCCAGGAGGTCTCCAGGAGCAGCCGCTGCTGCGGGTCCATCGCCAGCGCCTCGCGCGGCGAGATCCCGAACAGCCCCGCGTCGAACTCGGCGGCGGTGTCCAGGAATCCGCCCTCGCGCACATAACTGGTGCCGGGGTGTTCGGGATCGGGGTCGTACAGGGCGTCGAGGTCCCAGCCCCGATCGGCCGGGAAGTCCGTGACGGCGTCACCGCCTTCGGCGACCAGCCGCCACAGGTCCTCGGCGCCGCCGACCCCGCCGGGGTAGCGGCAGGCCATCGCGATGACGGCGATCGGCTCGCCGTCGACGGCCGTGCCCGGTATCGGGTCGGTGCCCGTGGGCTGTGCGCCCGCCAGTTCATCGAGCAGGAAGCCGGCCAGCGCGGTCGGCGTGGGGTAGTCGAAGACCAGGGTGGTCGGCAACTCCAGTCCGCTGCTGTGCGCCAGTCGGTCGCGCAACTCGACCGCGGTGAGCGAGTCGAAGCCCAGATCGCGGAAAGCGCGGTCGGCCGAAGGCAGTTCACCGGCCGACAGGGCGAGTACGGCGGCGGCCTCCCGGCGGACCAGGTCGAGCAGGAGCTGTTCGCCCTCGCCGGCGCCGGCCTCGGCCAGCTGCCGGGAAAGCACCGGGTCGCCCGAAATCGCGGCCTCGGAGCCGAGTTGGGCTCGGTACTGGGCTTGGTCGGCCAGATACGCGCGGGTCTCCGGCAGGTCGCCGAGGAGGGCGCTGGGCCGCAGCGCGGTGAAGCGGCGCAGGAACTGCGGCCAATCCACGTCCGCGAGGACGCCGACGGCCTCGGGGCGGGCAACGGCTCGGGCCATCAAGGCCACCGCCGTCCGCGGGTCCATCGCGCGCAGGCCGCGGCGGGCCAGTTGCTCGCCGCTCTCGCCCGCCGCCATGCCGGCGCCCGCCCACGGGCCCCAGGCGACGGCCGTCGCGGCAAGTCCTCGCGAGCGGCGGTGCCGAGCCAGGGCGTCGAGGTACGCGTTGCCCGCCGCGTAGGCACCCTGGGCTCCGCTGCCCCACACGCCCGCGATCGAGGAGAACAGCACGAAGGCGTCGAGCCGCCGGTCCCCGAACAGCGCGTCCAGGTGCGCGGCGCCGAGCACCTTGCCCTCGGTGATCCGGGCACAGGCGGTGAGGTCGGTCTCGGTCACGGTGGCGGCCTGGCCGATCCCGGCGGTGTGCACCACGGCCCGGATCGGCGGTCCGTCCGCCTCGGCCTCCGCCACCAGCCGGGCGAGCGCGCCACGGTCGGCGACATCGCAGGCCGCCACGGTGACCCGGACGCCGTGGGCGGTGAGTTCGTCGACGAGTTCGTCGGCCCCCGGGGCCAGCAGACCGCGCCGGCCGGTCAACACCAGGTGTTCCGCGCCTCCTGCGGCGGCCCAGCGGGCCACCTGGGCACCGAGGCCGCCGGTACCACCGGTGATCAGGATGGTGCCGGCGGGCACCCAGCCGGGGCCCGGGCCCTGGCCGTCCGTGGTGGTGCGACGCAGCCGGGGGACCCAGGCGCCGGTGGCGCGCAGCGCGATCTGGTCCTCCGCGCCGCCCGCGGCGACGGCTTGGGCCAACCGGGACCACACCCGGTCGTCGGCGCCGGTGGGCACGTCCACCAACCCACCCCAGGCGGTGGGTAATTCCAATGCCGCAGCCCGGCCGAAGCCCCAGACCTGCGCGGGCGCGGCCCCGGATGCGGGGTCGCCGCCGACGGCTACAGCTCCTTCGGTCACGCACCACAGCGGAGCGGTGCGCCCCGCGTCGGAGAGGGCTTGGACCAGCGTCACGGTGTCGGTGAACCAGGTAGTGAGGGAGGGGTGTTCGGGGTGCGTCCCGGGATCGCCGGTAAGCAGCGTCACGACCCCGGCGAGCGGACCCGCCGTACGGATCCGCTCGGCCAGTGCCTCGCGCTCCCGTTCGGCGTGGGTCGGTATCAGCGTCTCGACCTGTGCGCCGGCCTCGGTGAGCGCACGGGCACACCGCTGAGCCGCCACCGCGTTCGGGCCGTCCGGGTCACCCGGGTCGTTCGCGTCGTCCCGGCCGTCCGCGGTGACCGGCTCGGCTTCGGCTCGACTGATCAACAACCAGGTTCCGCTGAGGCGTCGTCCGCCCTCCGGCGTCCACGGCCGCCACGTCGTTTCGTAGCTCCAGGTGTCCTGCAGGGTGCGTTCGCGCCGGCTTCGCCGCCAGGAGGCAAAGGCGGGCAGCAGTGCGGTGAGTGATCCGCGCCGCGCCTCGTCGCTCAGGTCGAGTGCGTCGGCCACCTGATCGCCGTCGCCGCGCTCGACGGCGGCCCAGAACGCCGGGTCAGCGTCGGCCGGTGCGCCGGAGGCGGCCGGCCCGGGGGTGACCGGTTCGAGCCAGAAGCGGCGGCGCTGGAAGGCGTAGCCGGGGAGTTCGGTGGTCCGCGCTCCGGTGCCGGCGAAAAAGGCCGACCAGTTCACCGCGATTCCGGCGAGGTGCGCGGCGCCGAGCGCGCCGATGAGCGCGGCCGGCTCCGTCCGTTCGGAACGCAACACGGGCACCACGGCGATGCCGGGCTTCACGGGAAGGCTTTCGCGGGCCATCGCGGTGAGGACGCCGTTGGGCCCCGCCTCCAGAACCGCTGTGACCTGGGCGGCGGCAAGCGCGGCGACTCCGTCCGCGAAGCGGACCGGTTCGCGGACGTGACGCACCCAGTAGTCCGGGTCGGTCAGTTCCTCGGCCTCGGCGATTCGGCCGGTCAGGTTGGAAACGATGGCGATCGTGGGCTCGCCGAAGGACACCGTCTCCAGGACGGTACGGAACTCGGCGAACATTGGCTCCATAAGCGCCGAATGGAAGGCGTGGCCGACCCGCAGCCGCCGGGTTTTGCAGTTCTGCGCGGCGAACTGCGCGGCGACCGCCAGGACGGCGTCCTCGTCGCCCGAAATCACCACGGACGTCGGTCCGTTGATCGCGGCCACACCGACCGTGTCGGAGCCTTCCAGGGCGGTACGAACCTCGGCCTCGGCGGCCTGCACCGCGACCATCGCACCACCCGCCGGGAGCGCCTGCATCAACCGGCCCCGCGCGGCCACCACCACGGCCGCGTC
>NZ_JBVHLU010000146.1:0-21227 GCF_055558835.1 Embleya sp. NPDC025285 | reverse complement strand
CTGGTCAAAAACCCCCTTCCCCCCCCACGCCCCCCTCCCTCTCTGGTCCCCCCCCCCCCCCCCCCCCCCCCCCCCCCCCCCCCCCCCCCCCCCACAACCCCCCCCCCCCCCCCCCGCGTTCGGCTATCGGGCGCGTTGGCCACCGGGCGCGATTCGTCGCCGGCTCACGCGCGTGCGGGCTCAGATCTCGCGCAGGATCGGGCGGTCGCCGGTCAGATCCAGGCGCGCGAACGTCGCCGTCTCCGGGTGGTCGCCGACGCCTCGGTCGTAGTACGGCTCGTCCGCGTCGGGACGGCGTACGCCGATCGTCCACCAGCCCGCCTCGCGCGCCGCGTCCAGTTCCTCGACCAGGTCGGACAGGAAGACCAGCCGCTCCGGTCGCGGCTCGCCGATCATCTGCGCGATCGTGTGGTACGACTCGGCCACCCGCTTGGGGCCCGCGTTCTCGGTGTCGAAGTGACCGGAGAACAGCGGCAACAACGAACCCTCCGGCGAACTGCCGAACCACGCGCGCTGCGCGGCGACCGAGCCGGACGAGAAGATGTACAGCCGGTGCCCCGCCGCGTGCCACGCGCGCAGCGCCGGGATGGCGTCCGGGTAGAAGTGCGAGGTCAGTTCGCCGGACGCGAAGCCCTCGGCCCAGATCAGGCCCTGGAGGGACTTGAGCGGGGTGACCTTCTCGTCCCGGTCCAGCCAGCCTTCGAGCGCTTCGACGATGCGCTTGGTGTTTGCCTCCGGCTCGCCGATCAGCGCCCGCACGCCCTCGGCCGCGCGCACGACGTCCGGGTGGTCGCCGTGTTCGTCGAGCCAACGCGCGAAGTGCGTGCGGGAGTACGGGTAGAGCTGCTCGGTGATGAAGCCGGTGGCGCTGGTGGTGCCCTCGATGTCGACGACGACCTTCAGCGGGGCGGTGGTGGTGCCGTCGCTCACGCCGCGTACCCCGCCCAGATCTCGTCGAAGTCCGGGAAGCGGGAGGAGATCGGGTCGCCGGTGAAGTCGCCGATCCAGCCGTCCTCGTCGTGGAAGAACCGGATCGCGGCGACCGAGGGCTCGACGCCCATGTCGAACCAGTGGGTGATGCCCTTGGGCACCGAGAGCAGGTCGCCCGCCTCGCACAGCACGGCGTGCACCCGACCGGCGATGTGCAGGTAGAAGATGCCCGCGCCCTCGACGAAGAAGCGCACCTCGTCGTCGTCGTGCGTGTGCTCGGTGAGGAACTTGGCACGCGCCCCGGCGGCCTTGGCCGGCCACTCCGGGTCGTCCGAGGGCTGGAGGCGGATCACGTCGACCTGGATGTAGCCCTCGGCGGCGGTGATCCGGTCCACCTCGGTCCGGTACGCCGCGATCACCTCGTCCTGGGTCGCGCCGTCGGGCAACGCGACATCGGCCGTCCAGCGCTCGAAGCGCACGCCGATCGGCTCCAGGGCACGCGCGATCTCGGCCGGGTCAGAGGTACGCAGAATCGGCGCGGCGGCGTCGGTCTCGGGCCAGACGGTCAGCAAGGACATGGCGTCCCTCCTTGGCTACTGAATCGGGGCGGACTCCCCGAGCGATCGGTCCTCGTTCGCGACCGGTCGCGGAGGCGATCGTGGACCGATCCCAAAACTACCGTCTCGACCGGTTCCGACCGAGAGCGCGGTCACCCTCCGAGACGGCGCCGCCGGCCCGAGCCGCCGTCACGTCCGAATAACGAACGCGATCGGTCGCCGACCGCGACGAACACGCCCGCCACCTCGGGTATCCGACAAGTCGGACACCAGTCGTTATCGATCCGTGACAATCGACATCGGAGGCCACAGGGCGATCACGAAACGGGCATTCGGGTTTGCCCGGACGCTTTGTCGCCCCCTTCCGGATCGGCCTAGGGTCGCCACTTCGCACCACCGGGTCCCGACAGCTTCCGAGCGCCGACTCCCGACCGTTTTGGGGCATTCGCGCGCCGACGGCTCTCGGGAGTCGGGGCTCGACGGCTTCGGTCGACGGCCGCGGCGGGGCGTGACCTGTCCCCTGCGAAAGGAGCTGACCGCGTTTGCGTGCCGCCGATGCGAGACCCCGACCCGGTCCCGGAATATCCCGGCGCGGCCTGCTGCGCGGCGTCGGCGCCGTCGGCCTGGCGGTGGCCGCGGCCGGCACCGCCGCCGCGACCACCGGCTGCAGCCGGGTGGGCCTCAACGACGAACCGGACGGCGGCACGTTGCTGCACCGACTGCGCGAGCGCGGTTCGGTACGCGTCGGCTTCGCCAACGAGGCGCCCTACAGCTTCCTCGACAAGGACGCCGAACTCACGGGCGAAGCAGCCGAGTTGGTCAAGGCGGTCTTCGATCGCCTGGGTGTGCGCCGGATCGAGCCGGTGCCCTCCGACTTCGGTGCGCTGATCCCGGGTCTGCGTGCGGGCCTGTTCGACATCGTGGGTGCCGGTATGTCCATCACTCCCACGCGGTGCGCGCAAGTGTTGTTCACCGACCCCGAGTTCGACGCCGCCGAGGCATTCCTGGTGCCGAAGGGCAACCCGCGAGGGCTGGCCACCATGGCCGATGTGGCCGCGAACTCGAACGTGCGGCTGGGCGTCCTGCTCGGCACGGTCGAGGCGGAGGTGGCCGAGCGAAGCGGCGTACCCGGCGCCCGGATCACCCGGTTCGCCGACCAACCGAGCGCCTTCGACGGGATGATCGGCGGTCGGGTGGACGCGGTCGCGCTCACCTCGATCTCGCTGAACTGGGGTCTGCGCCAACGGGCACACGCCGACCTGGAGGTCACCGCGCCGTACCGGCCCGTGGTCGACGGCCGACCGATCACGGCGGCGGCGGGTGGGTTCGCGGTGACGCCCGATCAGACGGACTTCGTCGCGGCCTTCAACCGGGAACTGCACACGCTTCGAGACAGCGGCGAACTCCTGCGCATTCAAAGGCCGTTCGGCTTCACCGAGGCCGATGTACCGGCCCCGGAGCTGACCGCACAGCGGGTGTGTGCGACATGAGCGACGGCAATCGCGCCGACGTGCGCAGACCACCCGCCCGTCCCGGAATGGAGGCCGCCGGATGACGTCCGGGCAACTCGAACTGTTGCTCCACGGTGCGCTGAACACCGTCTACCTCACGTTGGGTGGCGGGGCGCTCGGCCTGGCCCTGGCGCTGGCCGCCGGGCTGGCCCGCTGCAGCGAGCATCGACTGCCCCGGTGGATCGGGGCGTGCTACGTGGAGGTCTTCCGCGGCCTGCCGACCCTGGTACTGGCCTTCTGGTTCGTCTTCGCGGTCCCGGCCCTGGGTTGGCAGTTGAACCCGATGTGGGCCGGCATGCTGGCCCTCGGCCTGAACATCGGCGCGTATGCCGCCGAGGTGGTACGCGGCGCGATCCAGGCGGTGCCGACCGCACAGATCGAGGCCGCGATCGCCCTCAACTTCACCCGCTCCCAACGGACCCGACGGGTACTGCTGCCCCAGGCCTACCGGGCCATGCTCCCGCCGCTGGGCAACAACCTGATCGAGTTGCTCAAGATGTCCGCCGTGGTGTCCATCGTGTCGATCCCGGACCTGACCTTCAACGCCCAACTCATCCGGATGTCCTCGGGTGAGACCACCCTGGTGTTCACCGGCCTGCTGTTCGGCTACGCGCTGATCGCCCTGGTGCTGATCACGCTGATCCGCGCGCTGGAACGGCACGCCGTGCGCTCGCTCGGCCGAACACCGGAGCCGGGCCCGCTGCAACGGCTGCTGCGACGCGCGGAGGTGGCCCGATGAGTTGGGATTGGGACTACGCGTGGGACATCGTCCCGGATCTGTGGTCCGGCATGCTGGTCGCGCTTCAGGCCACGCTGTACGGCTACGTGTTGGCGCTCGTACTGGGCCTGGTGTTCGCGCTGTTGCGGCGCAGCCCCACCCGTTGGGTTTCCGTACCGGTCGCGCTGATCTGTGAACTGATCCGCTGTACCCCGCTGTTGGTGCAGTTGTTCTTCATGTTCTACGTGCTGCCCACGATCGGGATCGACTGGGCGCCGCTGACCGTGGGCGCGTTGACCCTGGGCATCCACTACGCCACCTACGTGTCCGAGGTGTACCGCGCGGGCATCGAGGGCGTGCCGGTCGGCCAGTGGGAGGCGGCCGTCGCACTCCACCTGCCGCGCCGGCGGGTGTGGACGTCGGTGATCCTGCCGCAGGCGGTGCCGCGGGTGTTGCCCGCGTTGGGCAACTACCTGCTCTCGATGTTCAAGGACACGCCGCAGTTGATCGCGATCACCGTGGTGGAGGTGTTCTCCACCGCCCGGGAACTCAACGCGGAGACCTTCCGCACGCTGGAGCCGTTCACCGTCGCCGGCGTCTTCTATCTCGTCGTCACGCTGATGATGTCCGCGCTGTTGCGGCTGGTCGAGCGGCGGTTCGGGCGGGTGCGCTCGATCTGACGCCGCACGCACGCACGGACCGCCCGGCTCGACGTTGGAGGAACACACGATGACCCAGACCCAGACCCAGACCCCGCCGACGCCCTCCACGGACCCGGTACCGCCCACCGACCTGATCACCTTCGAGGGGGTCGGCAAGCGCTTCGGCGACAACGTGGTGCTCGACGACCTGTCGTTCGGCGTGCGCGCCGGCGAGCGGGTCACCCTGATCGGGCCCAGCGGTTCCGGCAAGACCACCATCCTGCGGATGTTGATGACGCTGGCCCGGCCGGACACCGGCGTGATCGAGGTGGGCGGCGAACCGCTGTTCCACGAACGGCGCGAGGGTCGCCTGGTGCCCGCCTCGGAGCGGCACGTCCGGGCCATGCGCAGTCGGATCACCATGGTCTTTCAACAGTTCAACCTGTTCCCGAACATGCGGGTGCTGCGCAACGTCACCGAGGCTCCGATCCGGGTACACGGCGTCCCGAAGGAGGAGGCCGAGGCCCGCGCCGCCGACCTGCTCGAACTGGTCGGCCTGCGCGACAAGTTGTCCGCATATCCGGCCCAACTCTCCGGCGGCCAGCAGCAACGGGTGGCGATCGCACGGGCGTTGGCGGTCGAGCCGGACATCCTCCTGCTCGACGAGGTCACCTCCGCACTCGATCCCGAACTCGCCGCCGAGGTCCTGGACGTCCTGCGCGAGGTGGCCCACACCACCGACGTCACCATGCTGTGCGTCACCCACGCCATGCGCTTCGCCCGCGACGTCTCCGACCGAGTCCTGATGTTCTGCGACGGCCAAATCATCGAATCAGGACACCCGGAATCCCTCCTCACCACCCCCACCCACCCCCGCACCCAACGCTTCCTCAAATCCATCCTCACCGAATCCTGACCCCCACCACCCCAACAAACCACGGGCGGACCGGCGCGGCAGGCGGGCCGGCGCGGCAGGCGGGCCGGCGCAGCAGGCGGGCCGGCGCAGCAGGCGGGCCGGCGCGGTTGGGGTCGCGAGCGACCCGGGGCGGGGGGAGCGGTTGCGGGAGGTGTGCGGGAGGACGGCGCGGCGGGCGGGCGGGCCGGCGCGGCGGACGAGGCAGTAGTCAACGCGCGGCGGCGGGCGAGCCGTCCCAGCGAGCAGCGGGCGAGCGCAACCCATCCAGCCCGTCCGGCGCTTGAGGACAACCGGGCCGGAGGCCGGCCTCAGCCACCGACGCCCACACAACACACGAACGAACCACAGCCGCGCCTCAAGCACCCACCCAACCAATCCAGCCCGTCCGGCGCTTGAGGACAACCGGGCCGGAGGCCGGCTTCCCAACCGGCCCACCCAACGCGCACACGAGCGAACCGCAGCGAAACCCCGAAAGTCCACCCAACCAAATCAGCCCGTCCGGCGTTTGCGGACCACCCACGCCGGAGGCCACGTGTGCATCGGGGCCAACCACCCCGGGCCTACGGCAAGAAGCCCCCCGCGCGCGCCGCAACCACCGCTTCGACGCGGTTGTGCGCCCCCAACTTCCGCATCGCCGACCGCAGATAACTCTTCACCGTCTCCGGCCCCAGCACCAGCACCCGCGCCACCTCCGCGTTGGTCCGCCCCACCGCGACCTGAGCCAGCACATCCGTCTCACGAGGCGTCAGCCGTACTCCCCGCGCCGCTCCACCGGACGCACTCGCGGCCGTCCGCGCCAGCCTCCCGCACACCTCCCGCAACCGCTCCCCCAGCCCCGGATCGCTCGCGACCCCCGCCAGCGCCAGCAGATCGGCGTGCGCCAACCGGATCTCCAACGCCGCCCACCCCGGCAACTCGGCCGCCCGCGCCATGCGTTGCTCGACCTCGCGGGCCACCGCGATCTCGTGCCCGGCGTCCCGCGCCGCGTCGCAGGCCGACGTCAGGATCCCGTCTCCGAAGTCGGACGGCCGCCGCAGCGCCCCGTACAGCACCGCCGCCACCCCGCGCCCCGCGAGCACCGGCACCGCGAACACCGCGCGCACCCCCTCCGTGGTGACCGCCCGGTCGTACTCGTGGCTGATCGCCGACGCCGCGACGTAGTCGACCACCCGGACCGGCCGCCGCGTGGTGATCGCCTTGCCGCCCACGCCGGTCCCCGCCACCACCGTCAGTCCCGACAACACGCGCGTCGAGGTCCCGCTCAGATACGAGATCACCAGCCGATCCCCCGCATCGGGACACGGCCCGGCGAACGCGACGTCCACCCCGGTCCGCGCCCGAAATCGCTCGACGGCCCGACCCACCGGATCACCGACCGACCCCGCGTATCCGCTCACGGCTCCTCCACATATCCCGCCACGGACGTCCCGCCCGACCTCGGCACCCCACCACAGGCGCCCCACTCCCCCCGCGCCACCCAAGGGCAACGTACTCCCGCTCCCACCCCCACATCACCCCCATTCGGGGGTACTCCGCTCGCCGCCCCCACCCCCTCCCACCTACCTTCGCGACAGCACCGCCCAGCGCCCCACAGCACCCCGCACTGCCCCACACCGACGGCACCCCGGCACCACCCCTGGCCCACGGCACCACCGCACCACCCGCGCCACCGCGCCACCGCGCCGCCTCGCGCCCACAGCACCACCGCACCACCGCACCCCCCTCGCGCCCACAGCACCCCCCGCATCCCGACCAGGCAGGTGACCCGCGATGACCGCTCCCGCGCCGCCCCCACCCCCGCAATCCCCGAACGACCCGCCGGCCGACACCCCCCTCGCCACCCGCCAGGGCGAGCGCACGCCGCCGCTCCCGCACGAGACCATCGGCGCCAACCTGGCCCGGATCGCCGCCACCTACCCCGACCACGACGCCCTCGTCGAGTGCGCGAGCGGCCGGCGCTGGACGTACGCGGAGTTCGACGCGGCCGTCGACGACCTCGCCCGCGCGCTGATCGGCGTCGGGATCGAGGCCGGCGACCGAATCGGCATCTGGTCGCCCAACTGCGCCGAGTGGACCCTGGTGCAGTACGCCTCCGCCCGGGTCGGCGCGATCCTGGTCAATCTCAACCCGGCCTACCGTGCACACGAGATCGAGTACGCGCTCGCCCAATCCGGCACCAGGCTGCTGGTCGCCGCGTCGCGCGTGAAGACCAGCGACTATCCGGCGATGGTCGCCGAGGTCCGCGCCGCCTGTCCCGACCTGGAACGCGTCGTACACATCGACACCCCGGACTGGCCGGCCCTGGTCGCCGAGGGCGCCGCCGTCTCGATCGATCGATTGCGCGCCCGCGAGGCCACCCTGCGCCCCGAGGACGCGATCAATATCCAGTACACCTCGGGCACCACCGGCTTTCCCAAGGGCGCCACGCTCTCCCACCGCAACATCCTGGGCAACGGCTTCCTGGTCGCCGAGATCCAGGGCTGGACGGCCGACGACCGGGTGTGCCTGCCGGTGCCCTTCTACCACTGCTTCGGCATGGTGATGGGCAACCTCGGCGCGACCAGCCACGGCGCGTGCATGGTCGTCCCGGCCGCGCTGTTCGACCCGGCCGCCACGTTGCGCGCCGTGCACGAGGAACGCTGCACGGTCCTGTACGGCGTGCCGACCATGTTCATCGCCGAGCTCGCCCTGCCCGACTTCGAGGCGGGCAAGTACGACCTCTCCACGCTGCGCACCGGCGTGATGGCGGGCTCACCGTGCCCGGTCGAGGTGATGAGGCGGGTGATCGACCGGATGGGCATGACCGAGGTGACCATCTGTTACGGCATGACCGAGACCTCACCGGTCTCCACCCAGACCCGCCGCGACGACTCGCTGGAGCGCCGCGTGGGCACGGTCGGCCGGGTACACCCGCATCTGGAGATCATGGTGGTCGACCCGACCACCGGCGCGACCGTCCCCGAGGGCACCCCCGGCGAGTTCTGCACCCGGGGTTACTCGGTGATGCTCGGCTACTGGCAGGACCCCGACCGCACCGCCGAGGTGATCGACGCGGACGGCTGGATGCACACCGGCGACCTCGCGACGATGGACGCGGACGGCTACGTGTCGATCGTCGGCCGAATCAAGGACATGGTGATCCGAGGCGGCGAGAACGTGTACCCGCGCGAGATCGAGGAGTTCCTGTACGGCCACCCGGACATCGAGGACGTCCAGGTCGTCGGCGTGCCCGACGAACGCTTCGGCGAGGAACTCATGGCCTGGATCAAACTCCGCCCCGGCGCCCCCGAACTGACCGCGACCCACCTCCGCGACTTCTGCGCCGGCCGCCTGGCCCACTACAAGATCCCCCGCTACGTACACCTCGTCGACGCCTTCCCGATGACCGTCACCGGCAAGATCCGCAAGGTGGAAATGCGCGAACGCTCCATCGAACTCCTCGACCGTGAACCCACCTGACCGAACCCGTCCGCGACTCAGCCGATCGATCGCCTGTCCGCCTCGACTCTCGCCACCGCAAATGTCGGCGCCAACGCACGAAGCAACCGCGTGTGCAGTTCCGGTTCGGGGTGTGGTGTTTCGGGGGCGGTGTTGTTACCTTCGGGTAACTTTCCGGGGCGAGGAGGACCGTATGGCCGGCACATCGTCGTCCGCGCGCGCTTTGGTGGCGTTGCTCGGCGGAGCGGGTGTGGCCCACTTCGTGTACCCGAGGCCATTCAACGCGGTGGTGCCTCGAAGCCTGCCGGGCAACCCGCGGGTGTGGACCCGGGCAAGCGGCGTGGCCGAGTTCGCTCTGGCGGCGGCGGTGGCCGTGCCGCGCACCCGGCGGGTGGGCGCCTTGGCCGCGGCGGCGTTCTTCACTGCGGTTTTCCCGGCGTACGTCAAGATGGCCGTCGACTGGCGTACGCGGCCGGCCCCGCAGCGTACCGCCGCGTTCGCCCGCCTGCCCCTCCAGATTCCGCTGGTGCTGTGGGCGCTGCACGTGGGGCGGAACGCGAGTCGGTCCTGAACTCGACGTCGGCCTCAGCCGGGGCCGCCCGCCGACCGCGGGCCCGGCGAACGCTCCGCGTAGCGCAGCGGTTCGTGCCCGCCCAGTTCGATCGAACGCCCGCGCTCACCGCCCGGCGAACCCTCGCGCCCACCCCTGGGCGAACGCCCGCTCTCATCGACTCTTAAGACTCGTCTCACCCGCCGCACAGCCCCGCCCGCAACCGTGTCGTGCATGAGCCCCGCCCGCGAAGGAACGCACCGCGCGGCACGCCGCGGCCGATCCGTCCTCACCCCCCTGGCGGTCGTCCTCGCCTGTGCGACCCTGCTGTGGATGGTCGTCTCCGGCAACCGCGCGGAGCCGACCTCGTTCAGCCCCGCGCCGACCGCGAGTTCGGCCGCGGACCCGCCGGCGGTACCGCCCGAGAGCACGGAGCCCACGTTGCCGTCGACCGACGCCCCCACCGACGTCGCCCGAGGCGCCGACCGGCAACCCGCCGTCGGCCCGACCTCCGCCGGCGTCGCGTCCGCGCTCGCCGGCGCGTTGCCCGAGATCTCGGGCAACCTGTCGGTGGCCATCCTCGACCCGGCCGGCGGCGAACCGGTCGGCTACAACACCGACCGGTCCTACGTCACCGCGAGCATCGTCAAGGTGGACATCCTGGCCGCGTTCCTCCTCCTGACCCAACAGGAGCACCGCGCCCTCACCACCACCGAACGGGCCACCGCCGCCGCCATGATCGAGCACAGCGACAACGACGCCGCCGACACCCTGTGGTCCGCCATCGGCGGCGCCGCCGGCCTCCGCACCGCCAACACCGCCCTGGGCCTCATCGAAACCGAACCGACCGGCCTGTCCTGGGGCCTGACCCGGACCACCGCCACCGACCAGGTCCGCCTGCTCGACGCGATCACCGCGACCGACTCCCCGCTCGGCGCCGGCTCCCGCGCCTACCTGGCCGACCTGATGACCTCCGTCGCGGACGACCAGACCTGGGGCGTGGCCACCGCCGCCGACCCCGACACCACCCCGGCCCTGAAGAACGGCTGGCTCCCCCGCGACGCCACCGGCCTGTGGGTGATCAACAGCATCGGCCACATCACCCACGCCGGCCGCCCGCTCCTGATCGCCATCCTCTCCGACGACCAACCCTCCATGCCCACGGGCATCACCCAACTCGAAGCAGTGGCCCGAGCCGCCGTCCCGGCCGTGGCAACCGCCGCGAACTGAGCCCGGTCCGCCCCGCTTCACCCCGGCCCCGGCCCAAAGGGCCCACGCCTCACGCGTCCCGCCGCAGGAAGCGCCAGGTGCCCAAAGTCAGGGCCAGGGCGGCGTAACCGGCGAGGACCGTGAGGCCGGGCCAGGGGGCGATCGGGAGGTGGTTCAGGTCCCGGGTGGTCTGGATGGCCAGGCCCGCCGTCATCGGGGTGATCCGCTCCAGGCGGCGGTGCCAGTCCGGATCGGCGATCGCCTGGACCAGGAGCGGGAGGATGTAGAGCAGGGTCAGCAGGACCGCGACCGCGCCGGTCGTGTCGCGCAGCACGAACGCGACGCCCATCGCCAGCAGCCCGATCAGCACCAGGTAGAGCACCGTGCCGCCGGCCGCGCGCAGCGTCGGCCCGTCGGTTGCGGACAGCCCGGGATAGCCCTGCTCGGGGGTGAAGCCGTTGCCGTCCAGGATCGTGCGCCCCGCCCACAGCGACCCCAGCACGCCGATCGTGCCGGCCGCCGCGACCATCGCCACGAGCAACATCGCCTTGCTGCCCAACAACACGATCCGGCGCGGGAGGGCGGTCAGCGACGTGTGGATCATCCCGGTGCCGTACTCGTTGCCGACCATCGACACCGCGAGCAGGACGACCGCGATCTGACCGACCCGGACTCCGGTCAGACTGTCCTTGGTGATGTCCTCGAAGCACCCGGCCGGCGTCGCGCAGGCCGAGGCGTGCATGGCCGATGTGGTCAGTACGCTCACCACCACCGTGGCCACCACCAGTGCGCACAGCAGCCATCCGGTCGAGCGCACACTGCGCAGCTTGGTCCACTCGGCGAGCGCGGCGTTCCTCATGCGTCCCGCTCCCGCAGCCGCCACGCGGCGATGGCCAGCGCCACCGCGGTGTACGCGCACAACACGCCCAGCCCGGCCCACGGTGCGATCGTGGTGTCGTAGCGGTCGAAGGTGCGCTGGATGGCGAATCCGGCGGAGGGGGTGAGTCGTTCCAGCCACGCCCCGGTGGACACCGGCAGGCCGCTGCCCACGATGCGCGGGATCAGCAGCAGGGCGAGCACGAGGGTGATCGCGGGCGCGCCTCGGCGCAGGATCGCACCGACCGCCAGCGCGAACATCGCGGCGACCGCGAGCAGCACGGCCGTACCGATCAGCGCGCGCAGCACGTTCGGATCGGACAACCCGGCCGGGATGCGGTTCTTCGAGCGCTCCACCGGTCCCGTGGCCAGGAACGCGCCGAACGCGCCTACCAGTCCGGCGACGAACGTGGCCGCGCCGACCACGATGGCCTTGGCCGCGAGCACCCGCCCTCGGCGCGGGGTGGCGGCGAACGTGGTGCGGATCGTGTCCCGGTGGAACTCGGCGGTGATCGACACCACGCCGAGCGCGACCACGGCGATCAGCGCGATCAGCACGCCGCCGAGGATCGTCTGCGTGGCGTCCTCGCCGAACCGATCCGGACCGATGTCGCCCATGCCGATCACCGTGAAGGTGCCGTCCACCTCGGTGAAGCCGGGCGGTGGGCCGGCGTCCGGTCCCTCCGTCGCCGGTCCCGCCGACGCGCCCGCCCCACCCGGTCCGGCCCGGTTCTGCCAGGTCCCGGCGGGCTGTTGCGGCTGCGCCGGCTTCAGGCTCACGTGGTCGAAGGTGGCCTTGCCGGTGGTGCTCTGCGAGGAGATGCCCTCGCTGCCGAACGCGCGCTCGACCTTCACCGCGTCCGGCGACGCGACGAACAGCCCGATCCGAGCGGTCCGCGGCAGATCGTCCAGGTCGACCCGGCCGACCCGACGCCACCCGGCGCCGTCGCTCGACTCGTACGCGGTGATCGTGTCACCGGCCCGAACCAGCTTGAGCCAGCGCGGCACCGGACCACCGCCGCCCGCCTTGTCGCTGTCGTACCCGCTGTGCAGGCGGACCCCGTGGTCGGGCGTGACCACCACCGCCGCGTACGCCGCGCCGAACGCGTCGCTCGCCCGGATCATCAGGCCCGCCTTGGCCCGCCCGGCACTGCGCTCCTGTGTGCTCACCCGGGCGACCAACTCGCCGTCACCGGCCAGCTCGCGCTCGACGAACTGGCCGCCGTCGGCGAAGTGGTCGGCCAACTTGACCTTTTGTTTGCCGCCGCCGCTCGACACGTCCTGGATGCCACTCCCACCCGCGATCAGCAGGCCGACCAGCACGGTCAGCACGGCCGCCGCGGTCAGCGTGAGCAGCCATCGGCGCACCGACCTGAGCTTGGTCCACTCGGCGCGCAGCAGCCCGCCGAAGCCGTCCCGGCCGCCGGTCAGCGGGCTTCGGTACGGCGTCGTCGTCGTGGGGTCCGCCATCACCGCTCCCCGGCGTCGGTCGCGGCGCGGTAGTCGACCGCGTCCCGGGTGAGTTCCATGTAGGCCTCCTCCAGCGAGGCGCGGTGCTCGGCGATCCCGGAGAACGGCACGCCGTGCTCGGTGAGCAGCCCGATGATCCGCTCCGCGTCCAGGCCGGTGACGGTCAGCGCCTCGCGCTCGGTGGCCGCGACGGTGGCGCCGACCCGGGTCAGCACGGTCATCGCCTCGCGGCGCCGCGCGGTGCGCAGCACGATCCGGCCGCCCGACGCGGCGGCGAGCAGTTCGCCGATGCTCGTGTCGGCGATCAACCGGCCCCGGCCGATCACCACGAGGTGGTCGGCGCTGTCCTCCAGTTCGCTCATCAGGTGGCTGGAGACCAGCACCGCGCGGCCCTCCGCGGCCAGCGCGCGCAGCAGCCCGCGGATCCACATCACGCCCTCGGGGTCGAGGCCGTTGACCGGTTCGTCGAGCATCAGCATCGGCGGATCGCCGAGCAGCGCGCCGGCTATGCCCAGGCGTTGCCGCATGCCGAGCGAGAAACCGCCCGCGGGCCGACGTGCCGCCGACGCGAGGCCGACGCTCTCCAGTACGTCGTCCACCCGACGCGCGGGCAGGCCGTTGGAGTGCGCCATCCACAACAGGTGGTCGCGGGCCGGGCGGGCCGGGTGCACCGCCGCCGCGTCCAGCAGCGAACCCAGGTGCCGCAGCGGCGTGCGCAGCGTGCGGTAGTGCCGGCCGCCGACCAGCGCGGAGCCCTCATCGGGTCGGTCCAGGCCGACGATCATCCGCATGGTCGTGGACTTGCCGGCGCCGTTGGGTCCGACGAAGCCGGTGACCTGGCCGGGCGCGACGGTGAACGAGAGGTCGTCCACGGCGGTCTGCGGACCGTAGCGTTTGCGCAGGCCGCGAACTTCGATGGTTGCTTCCATACCCAGGAGGCTATGAATTCGGCCGGGTCCGGCACATCACGCGGGCGAGCCAAACCGGGTTCCCCGTGCGGGGGGAAGCCCGCCGCACGCCTCCCCGGCGCGGGGGAGGCGGATTCCCCGGCCCGGGGGAAGCCGCCCGCGTGGCCCGCCCGGGACAATGGCGCCATGAAGCACAGCGATCCGGCCCCCGGCCGCGTCCTCGACCTCGGTCGTCGGCGCGGAGAGCCGTGGTGGCACCCCTTCGGCGCGGGGGTGGCGCTCGGCTTGTTCTCGCTGCCGGAGACGGTGGTCCGCACCGCGCCGCGCTCCGACGAGGCGGCGGGCATGTTGTCGGTGGCGCTGATCCTGGGCCTGTGCGCGACGGTGCCGTTGGTCCTGATACGGCACCGACCGGCAATGGTGGCCGTGGCGGTGACGGTGGCGGCCGTGTCCACCGGGGCGCTCTACCAGGGTGTCCCGATCGCCGCGACGATCGCGGTGGTGATCGCGTGGGCGGCGCTGGCGCTCGGCCGGGTGCGCGGCGCCCGCACCCGCAACGCCGAGCGGGACGCCTCGCGGCACGCGATCGAGAGCACCCTGCTGGAGTTCACCGCGCGTGGTGAACGAGCCAGGATCGCCCGGGAGTTGCACGACGTGGTGGCGCACCACATCTCGATGATCTCGGTGCAGGCGGAGACCGCCCGGCTGGCCACGCCGGGGATGCCGAAGGAGGGCGCCGAGCGGCTGCTCGCGATCGGCGACACGGCCCGCACCGCGCTGACCGAGATGCGCCGCCTGCTGGGGGTGCTGCGCGAGGACGCCGGCGCCGAGCCGACCCGCCGACCGCAGCCGGGCCTCCAGGAACTCCTGGAGTTGATCGACGAGTCCCGGGATTTCGCCGGCGCGGGCGTGCGGCTGATCGTGCGCGGGCGGATCGCCGTGCTCGATCCGGGTGTCGAGTTGGCGGCCTATCGCATCGTCCAGGAGTCGTTGACCAACGCGCGCCGACACGCGCCCGGAGCCGCCGTCGACGTGCTGCTCGACTACTCCGACGAGGATCTGCTGCGGGTGCGGGTCCGCGACAACGGCCCGGGGCCGCGCGCCGGCACCGGCCCGGGCGGGCACGGCCTGCTGGGGATGCGTGAGCGCGCCGCAAGTGTGGGCGGCGAGTTGCGCACCGGGAACCCGCCGATGGGCGGATTCCTGGTCGAGGCGATATTGCCGGCCGGCCGGATGGCCGGCACCGCGGGCATACCCGCCGAGGGGCTCACCACCGCGGGAGGGGTCGGATGAGCGGGCCGGCGGCGTTGCGAATCGTGGTGGCCGATGACCAGGAGGTGGTCCGGGCCGGTTTCGCCGCATTGCTGGACACCCAACCGGACTTCACCGTGGTCGGTACCGCCGCCGACGGCGCGGAGGCGATCCACCGCTGCCGCGAGCAGCGCCCCGACGTCGTGGTGATGGACGTGCGGATGCCGGTCATGGACGGCATCGAGGCCACCCGGCGGATCCGCGCGAACACCGTCGAGGACGAGCCGCCCCGAATCCTGATGTTGACCACCTTCGACCTCGACGAGCACGTCTACGACGCGCTGGTCGCCGGTGCCGGCGGCTTCCTGATCAAGGACGTGACCGCCGAGCGCCTGTTCGACGCGGTGCGCGTGGTGGCCGCCGGCGAGGCGCTGCTCGCGCCGAGCGTGACCCGCCGGCTGATCGGCGAGTTCACCCGCCTGCGTCCGCGCCCGGCCCCGCCCGGTCTGGCCGACCTCACCCCTCGTGAGGTCGACGTCCTGCGGCTGGTCGCCGAGGGCCTGTCGAACGCGGAGATCGCCGGCCGCCTGGTGGTCGGCGAAGAGACGGTCAAGTCGCACGTGAGCCGGGTATTGCGCCGACTGGGCCTGCGCGACCGGGTCCAGGCGGTGGTCATCGCGTACGAGTCGGGCCTGGTCGTACCGCGCTCCGGCGGCCGATGAGCGAACCGGCCCCCGATGCCGCCCGGCCCCACCAGGCTCCGCGGCCGGTGACCTCCGGGCACACGTCGGCGAGTCCGCGTGCGGGTCCGGGGCCGCCGGGGAGATCATCGAGGGATGAACACGACAGTGCACCTGGCCCAGCAGGCCGAGGCGGACGAATTGCTCGGGCGCAGTGCGTTGGCGGCGCTGGTCGGCATGCTCCTGGATCAGCAGATCCCGATGGAATGGGCCTTCGCGGGCCCGTACACGATCGCCCAGCGGCTGGGCCGCACCGATCTGGACGCGCACGAGATCGCCGCGTACGAACCGGACGCGTTCGCCGAACTCCTGTCCACCAAGCCCGCCGTGCACCGCTATCCCGGGTCGATGGCGCACCGCGTGCAGCAGTTGTGCCAGTACCTGGTCGAGAACTACGGCGGCGAGGCGAGCGCGGTGTGGGCCGACGTGGACACCGGTGTCGAGTTGCTCAAGCGGCTGCAGGCGTTGCCCGGTTTCGGGAAGCAGAAGGCGCAGATCTTCCTGGCCCTGCTCGGCAAGCAGTACGGCGTGACACCGAAGGGTTGGCGCGAGGCGGCCGGCGGCTACGGCGAGGCGGGCTCGCACCGTTCGGTCGCGGACATCACCGGCCCCGAGTCACTGGCCAAGGTCCGCGCGCACAAGCAGGAGGCCAAGCGCGCGGCCAAGGCCGCCAAGGCGGCGAAGGAGTCCTGACCGCCCGCCCGCACGCGGTCGGTTCACCCGCGCCGCCCGCCCTGTCGCCTCCGCCGTCGACGCAGGAGCAGGCGTCGCCTCCGCCGTCTACGCAGATGTCGACGCGGGTGTCGCCGCAGGAGTCGAGACCCCCGGTGCCGCCGTCGCGGTCCGCCCGGATCGGGGCAGGAACAGCGCGGCCGTCGCGGTCAGCACGGTCGCCGCGCCGAGGATGGCCCAGGCCCGGTCGTACCCCTCCAGGGTGGCCGGGGCGCCCACCGCGGCGACGAACACCGCGACGCCGAGCGCCGCGCCCACCTGGCGCAGCATGGTGATCACGCCCGAGCCGGTGGCGAAGCGATCCGGGGTCAGCGCGCCGGTCGCGGTGGCGATCAGGGTCGGCAGGATCAGGCCGACGCCGATGCCGGTGAGGATCGAGCCGGGCAGCAGATCGCTCGCGTAGCGCGCATGCGGTTCGAGCCGCACGATCCACCAGCCCAGTCCCGCGCTGAACGACAAGCCGCCGGCCACGACCAGCGCGCCCGGCCCGAAGCGGGACACGTAGCGGCCCGCCAGGATGCTCACGAACGGCACACACAGCGGTCCGGGCACGGTGCCGAACCCGGTGCGCAACGCGCTCCAGCCCCACACGGTCTGCATCCACATCGTGGAGGAGAACAACATCCCGGCGAACGCGACACCGAACAGGATGTTGGCGATTCCCGAGACGGCGTAGGTGCGGTTGCGCACCAGGGCGCCCTCGACCACCGGCCGCGGGTGGCGCCCGTTGCGCAACAGGAAGCCGGCCACGAACACCGCGGTGGCCACCCACACCCCCACCGCGCGGCCCGAGAGCCATCCCCAGTCGGGCGCACGTACCACGCCCAGGGACAACGCGCCGATCGCCGCGGTCAGCAGCGCGGCGCCGAGCAGGTCCGGCAGCGGACCCCGGTCGGTGGGCGCCGTATCGGGCAGTCGGCGCACGCCGAGCACCAGGGTGAGCACACCGATCGGCAGGTTGACCACGAAGACCCAGCGCCAGCCGGGTTCGAGCAGCAGCCCGCCCAGGATCGGTCCGAGCGCGGCGGCGAGCCCGCCGATCGCGGCCCACGCGCGGATCACCGAGCCGCGCCGCTCGGGCGGGTACGAGGAGAGCAGCAGGCCCAGCGACGCGGGCGTCAGCAGCGCGGCGCCGACCGCCTGGGCGAGTCGCGCGATCACCAGTACCGCGAGCGTGGGCGACGCGGCGCACAGCGCGGATGCCACGGTGAACACCGCGATGCCGGCCAGAAAGGCGCGCCGGTGACCCATCCGGTCGGACAACCGGCCGCCGGGCACCAGCAGCGCGGCGTAGACGACGGTGTACGCGTTGAGCACCCAGGACAGGTCGGCGAGCGAGGCGCCGGACCAACTCTCGGCCAGCGAGGGCATCGCCACGTTGACGATGAACAGGTCGAGATTGACGAGTACGACGCCCGCGCAGACCAGGACTGCGGCGAGCGCGCGGGGCGGGTGATCCGGTTCGGTGCCGGCCATGACGGCTGCCTCCCAGGTGGGTTCACGACTGAGTTCTATGACGGAACTCAACGTAGGGCTCGTCAGTTCTATAATGCAACTCAGTGAGTATCATGAAAGGACTCACCGGTTAGAATGGGGCCATGCGTCGCAAGAGTTTCCAGGAGATGGCCTGCTCGGTCGCCCAGTTCCTCGAGGTGGCCGGGGAGTGGTGGACGATGCTGATCGTGCGGGACGCCTTCCTGGGCGTGACCCGCTTCGACGACTTCCACGAGCGGCTGGGCATCTCCCGCAACGTGCTCACCCAGCGGCTGGAACACCTGATCGAGCACGGCGTCCTGACTCGGGAGGTCTATCAGGACAAGCCCGTGCGCTACGACTACCGACTGACCGACAAGGGCCGCACCATGTGGCCGGTCCTGAACGCGATGCGCCAGTGGGGCGACCAGTGGGCCGCCCCCGACGGCCCGCCGTTGATCGTCACCCACAGCGCGTGCGGCCAACCGGCCACCGCGGTACATGTCTGCTCACACTGCGGCGACCCGCTGACCTCTCGCGATCTGCGCGCCTCCGCGGGCCCGGGCGCCCGGGACGGCCTACTGGAGGGCCTGTCCCCCAATGCCGCGCCCACCGCGTGACCCGAACCGCCCGCACGAAGCCCACCGGGTGACCCCGACGCGCGCGTGCGCCGTGTGGCCCGACCGGCGTCGCGAACCGACCGGGCCGACATCGTTCGCAGGAATCAGAGCGTCGGCTCGGCCGGCGGCGCGGTCGGAAGCACGGTGAAGCCGAGCTTGGTCAACGCCCGGGAAATCTCCGCCGCGCTGAAGTCGCGCGGAAGTTGGCCCGTGATCACCGAGCCAACCTGCTTGACCGGATAGGTACGGCGCCCGATACGGACCGATTCGCCGGTGATCGGGTCGGGCTTGACCCCGCTCATGGCGCGCTCCACCTCGTTCATCTGCAGGTGGAAGGACTGGCCAGCGATCGTGCAGCGCATATTGCCTCAGCAAAGGAAGGGGTGAGTACTACCGGTGTGGCAAGTCTTGCGCAGTCCCGGCCGCAAGCACAGTCCATGACCGCCGTCCGGGGGCCGGCCGGGTAGTGCGGGCTGATATGTCACATCGTGTCGTCTCGGGTTCGAGCCCTGTACACCCATCCGGCAAAAGCGGAATGCCCCGTTCCACCGCAGACAACCCGCACCATCGTCTGTCACCCTGCTCCGGGCAGTGACCAACCGTCGACCATCCGGAGTTACCCTCGGGGAGGACGAACGTGAACAGGCTCCCGAACGCGCCCGTCACCACAAAGGTCGCGTCCACACCGCTAAAGGTCGCGTCGACACCGCTGTGGGCGGAGTTCGGCCGTACCTTGCGGACCCGGCGCCGCCTCGCCGGAATGACGCAGCAGCAACTCGGGCTGCGCGTCGGCTACCACCACAGCCTGATCAGCAAGCTGGAGGCCGGCCTGCGCGAGCCGCCCGCCGGCCTACCGCGCCGACTCGACGATCTCCTGGACACCGGCGGGGACCTGTCCGCGTTGCTGACGAGCCGATCGATCCCGGCGCCCGCCCTGCACCGCACCCACTTCTCGGTGATCCCCGGCGGCGAGGCCCCCGCGGGCCTCGCGCCGCTGGCCGACCGGTTCTGGCCCGATCGGCTGCCGTACCACGGGCTGCCCTGCCCGCTGCACGGCAAGGACGGCTGTCACGAGTGCGAGGTCCCGCCGTACGCCGACGCGCTCACCATCCTGGGCGCCATCGACGGGAACAACCCCTCCGGCGTGGACCCCGACGTCGTACACGTGCTCACCGCCCTGCTCGGCGGCTACACCCAGGCCGGTCTGCACGGCGGCGCCACCACCGGGCTGGTCGGCTCGGTCGAATACGTGCTGCGCCGGATCGTCAGTTGGGCCGAGTCGCTGAACGCGCACGGCCGCTCGCCGCACGCCCAGTTGCGATTGGCCGCCGACTACGCCCAGCTCGCCGGCCGTTTCCGGATGCAACAGGGGCAGAGCGTGATCGGCATGGCCTGGTACGACCGCGGCCTCAACTGGGCGGACGTGTGCGAGAGTCCGGGCGCCCGCGCGTCGTTGCTCGGCGACGTGTGCTCGCTGGCCCGCCTCGACGGCGACGCGGCGGCAGCGCTGGCCTACGCCCGAGCGCTGGAGGCGGTGGACACCGGCCGGGCCTGGATCACCACGCTGGCGCAGCTCTACCAGGCCCGCGGGCACGCGCTCGGCGGTGACATCGGCGAGTGTCGGCGGCACATCGCCACCGCCCATCGACACGTGAACCGTTTCGACGAACGCGACCGCGCCGAGGCGCCGTGGCTGACCGGACTGGCCGGTCGGTTGCGGATGGAGGCCACCATCGGCGGCGCGCTGCGCGACCTGGCCGCGCGCACCGGCGACCTGGCCTCGGCCCGATCCGCGGTGCAGTCGGTCCAGGCCGCGCTCGACCTGCTGCCGGTACCGATGCGACCGGCGCGGGTGCTGCTCACCGTGCGTCTGGCCGACGCGCTCGCGTGCGCCGGTCAGCCGGACGCGGCGGTGCTCGCCGCCGCGCCGGTGGTGCACGAGGCGGCCGGTCTGGGCACCGCGACCACAAATCGGGAACTACTGGGCCTGCGCCGACGTCTGACCCAGCATTGGAGCGATCTGCCCGAGGTCCGCGACCTGTTGGAGCAGATGCCTGGTCAATGAGCGGCGGTCGGCCCGGAACCGCGGTCTCGAACGGCCCCGGAGCCGTCTTCGAGGCCCGAACGACCGCCCGATCGGTTGATCCGGCACTCCCGCGACTCCCGGGGTCTGCTTGGTGTTTGCCAGAATTTGCCGGCCGTTGCCGATCGCTTCACCCCGTCCACACACCCGTGTGAGTGTTTCGCTCGCTCGGGCACGAACCCGGCCTGCACGGTCGCCCGCGTCGCTCACGAGGCGTACGCGGCGCAAGCCGGCGACGTGGTCGAGGCACGCCTTCCACCCAAGGAGCCTCGATGAATCGCAGAACGACCACGGCCGGGACCGTCCTGGCCATGCTCGCCGGCTTGGCGATCGGCGCGGCCGGACCCACGGCCGCCGCCGACCCGTCCCCTCCCCCCGCCAACTCCCAGGCACTCGCGGTATCCGCCGCCGACCGGGCGGCCGCCAGCGGCCTGGACAGTCTCGCCAAGGGGCCCGACGAGCAGTACGAACGCCAGGTCGTGACCCCGTGGGTCAACGATCTGTACTCGGTCGCGTACCAGCGCACCTACCGCGGCCTCCCGGTCGTCGGCGGGGACGCCGTGGTACTGGCCGACGGAAAGGGCCGGGTGCGGGCGACCCAGTC
>NZ_JBVHLU010000145.1:0-21339 GCF_055558835.1 Embleya sp. NPDC025285 | reverse complement strand
GGTGCCGCAGCAGCGGGGGGGGGGGGGTGTGGGGGGGGGGTCGCCCCCCCCCCCCCCCCCCCCCCCCCCCCCGGCACGTCATCGCGCGAACCCCCGCGCGTTCGGTCGAGGGGTCCGGTCGAGCGTCTCTACAGAATCGCGAGCACGGTGCCGTCCGCCGCGTAGACCTTGACGGGAGCGGTGAACGGGGGGTCCCACTTCGACTGCGGGAGGGGCACCACGGGGCCGTCGACATAGAACGCGGACCAGCCCGGGGAGCCCGCGAGGGTCAGCAGCTTCGCCTCCAGCGTCCGGCCCGCCACCTCCACGGTCACGCGGGCGACCACGCCGTTGCCTCGGTATGCACCGGTGTACAGGTTGGATCCCCGACCCTCGTACGCGCGGATGTCGACGGTGCCGACCGGGAAGCCCCTGAAGAGGACGGCCTTGCCGAACTGTGCGCCATGCTGGGCCGCGTTCTGGACGAAGTGATAGCCCTCCGTGGTGAGCCACGTGGAGTTGCCGCCGCCGACGTCGATCCGCTCCTCGGGCTCGACCACGCGCGCCGGCGAGGACGCGAGGGGAGCGGCGGGCGCGGCGGGCGCGGCGGCGACTCGGTTCGGCTGCGGATCGGCCGGATCGGCCGGGGTGTCGTCGCCGGACGCGAACGCCACGCCGCCCAAGGCGACCACGGCCGCCGCGCCGAGAGCGGCGACGAGCATGCGGGTGCGGCTTCGCCGCGTGGTCGAGGTCATCGTCATCAGAAGGCTCCGATTGTCGTGCCGAGCAGGTGACTTGGGCCGGATCGTCGACCCGGCCACCCCTCCTGACGGGACGATCCCGGAAATCGTTGCTCGGTCGAGGACGGATCTTTTCGCGCCCCCAGTCGTGGTGCCGCACCGCCGCACCGCCGCACCGACGCGCGCCATCCCTAGGACCGGCGAGACCGGACCTCCGCCCGCGCCGAGGACTCAGCTCACATCCGCCCGGCGGTGGTGGTGGATCTCGGTCGGCGCCGCGGGTGTGACGTGCGCGCCCGCGCCGTGGCGCAGCAGCCAGGCGGTGGCCTCGTCGCTCGGTAGCGCCTTGGACATCAGCCAGCCCTGGGCCGCGTCGCAGCCCAGTTCGCGCAGGCGCTGGTAGGTGGCCTCGTCCTCGACACCCTCGGCGACCACGCGCAAACCCAGTGAGTGGGCGAGTTGCACGATCGAGCAGACGATCGCGGCGTCCTCCTCGTTCATGGTCAGGCGGGCCACGAACGACCGGTCGATCTTGATCTCGCTCACCGGGATGTGCCTCAGGTGCACGAGTGAGGAGTAGCCGGTGCCGAAGTCGTCCAGAGACAGCCGCACGCCCAACCGGCGCAGCGCGTCCAGCGATTCGGCGGCCCGCTGCGGTTCCTCCAGGAGCACCCGTTCGGTGATCTCCAACTGCAACGCGCCCGCCGCCACCCCGTGTTCGTGCAGCCCGGCCGCCACCGAGTCGGCGAACGAGGGCACATGGATGTCGCGCGCGGAGATGTTCACCGCGACCGGGACGTCGATGCCCTCCGCGTGCCAACGCGCCACCTGGTCCAGCGCGACGTCCACCACGTAGCGGGTGAGTCGGGGCATCAGCCCGGTCTGTTCGGCCAGTAGTACGAACTCCTCGGGCGAGACCTGACCCCGGGTCGGATGCCGCCAGCGCACCAGCGCCTCGCAGCCGTCCACCCGACCGTCGGCCAGCCGAATCTTCGGCTGGTAATGCAACTCGACCTCGTGGTTGTCCAGGGCCCGCCGCAGATCACCGAGCAGCAGCAGTTTGTCCCGGGTGTTCACGTCGCGCGAGTCGTCGTACAACTCCACGCCGCTGCGCGAGCGCTTGGCCAAGTACATCGCCACGTCGGCGAATTGCAGCAGCCCCAGCACGTCGGAGGCGTGATCCGGGAAGATCGCGACCCCGACACTGGCCTCGACGTCCAGCGTCAACTCGTCCAGGTCGAACGGCTCGCCGAGGCGATCGACGATGCGATGGGCGAGCCCGAGGACCACCTCCTGCGCGGTCTGCCGATCCGCGCCCATGTCCAACCCCGGGAGGAGCAGGGCGAATTCGTCACCGCCGAGGCGCGCCACCGTGTCCCCGGGGCGGACCAGCGTCTCCAGGCGCGCGCCGACCTGCTGCAACAGCCGGTCGCCGGCGACGTGTCCGAGCGTGTCGTTGACCTCGTGGAAGCGGTGCAGGTCGAGCAGGAGCAGGGCGACCCGGCCACCTCGGCCGCCGGCCCGGCCCAGCGCCTCCTCGCCGCGCTCCAGCAACAACCGCCGGTTCGGCAGGCCGGTGAGCGCGTCGTGCCGCGACTCCTGCTCACGGTCGAAACGCACCATCGTGCTGCGGTAGAGGGTGTGCAGCGGGACCACGAACAGCGGCAGCAGCCAGGGCTGTTCCGCGGCCACGACGGCGATCAGCGGGGACAGGCCGATCAATGCTCCGTGCGAGACCACCCGTTGCCGCAACTCGGCGCGCACGAGCGTGAACACACTCGTCCCGCGCCAACTCGCCCGGGCCATCCACCCGGACATCTGCGACACGGCCGCCATCGCGAGCCCGGCCAGCGCGACCACGGGGAAGTCCACCACGCTCAGCCCGCGTGCCTCGTCCGGACCCGGCTCGATGCCGAACAACCCGAGCACCACGTCGGCGGCGATGAAGGCGAGTACGTAGTGGCCCATCGTGTAGCCCACCCGCCACCACGAATCGCCTCTGAGCAGGCCGGAGACCAGGACCGGAACGGCCTGCCACAGCGCGGCGACCTGCCACCCGTGCACGAGCAGCAGGCCGAACGTGATGGCGATCGACGGCATGGCGCCGGGGATGTACAACCCCCGGCGCGTGAGCGCCGTGTACACGCCGTCGATCGACACCAACGCGAGCATGATCCACACGCCGGGTGTCAGCGGGACCGGACAGTGACCGTCTGCCAGAGCGATCGTGGGTGGTACGACGAGTGCGAACACGCCGACCAGTGCGACCAACCCGGTGTGGATGAAGAACGCGCGTGGTCGCGCCAGTCGCGACAGGTCCGTCCTGCCGATCCGACCCATGCGCCTGCTCCCTGCGGCCTCGTCGGGCGGCATCCCGGGCGCCGGGACGGGTACGCCTGTGGGGCACCGAGCCCGCCGGGTGGGCAAGCTCCCGCCCAGGGTAGGTCGTTCCGGCATCGCTAGGGAGGGTTATCAGCCGGCACGCTCGGCCGCCCACGCACGGGCCGCTTCGGGCCCGTCGGCAAGGAGCACCGCGAAGCCCTCGTCGTCGAGGATCGGCAGCCCCAGTTGCACGGCCTTGTCGTATTTGGAGCCGGGATTGTCGCCGACAACCACGAAGTCGGTCTTCTTCGAGACCGAACCCGTCACCTTGGCGCCGAGCTGTTCCAGGGCCTCCTTGGAGCTGTCCCGGGTGAATCCGACAAGCGTTCCGGTGACGACCGTCACAATTCCGTCAAGCGGGCCGGGAGCCTTCTCCTCGTCCGAACCCTCCTCGGCGAGTCGTACGCCGGCGGCGCGCCACTTCTCGATGATCTCGCGGTGCCACTCCTCGGCGAACCACTCGGTGACCGCCTTGGCGATGATCGGGCCGACACCGTCGACCGCCGCGATCTCCTCCTCGGAGGCCGCCGCGAGCCGATCGAGGTCGTGGAAGCCGCTGGTGATGGCCCGGGCGGTGGTGTCGCTGACGTGTCGGATGGACAGTGCCGTCAGGATGCGCCACAGCGGCTGGGTCTTGGCCTTCTCCAGACCCTCGAGCAGCGTGGCGACGGTCTGCTTGGGTTCGCCCTTCTGGTTGGCGAAGAAGGTCACGACCTTCGGCTCGCCGGTCTTCTCGTCGATCTTGGGCATGCCGGTCCGTTGTTCGCGGACGACCACCTTGATCGGCAACAACTGCTCCACCGTCAGCGAGAACAGATCGCCCTCGTTCACCACGGGCGGTACGGCCGGCTCCAACGGTTGGGTCAGCGCGGTCGCCGCGACGTAGCCCATGCCGTCGATGTCGAGCGCCTTGCGGCCGGCGAGATAGAACAGGCGCTCACGCAACTGCGCCGGGCACGAACGAGCGTTCGGGCAACGTACGTCGATGTCGCCCTCCTTCATCGCTCGCAACGCGGTGCCGCACTCCGGACATTCGGTCGGCATCACGAACTCGCGGGCGTCCGCGGGGCGCAGGTCGGCGACCGGGCCGAGGATCTCCGGGATCACGTCACCCGCCTTGCGCAGCACCACGGTGTCGCCGATCCAGACGCCCTTGGCCTTGACCACGTTCTGGTTGTGCAGCGTCGCGTACGCCACCACCGATCCCGCCACCGCCACCGGCTCCATCACCGCGTACGGCGTCACCCGGCCCGTGCGGCCGACGCCCACCTCGATGTCGAGCAGCTTGGTGTTGACCTCCTGGGGCGGGTACTTGAACGCGATCGCCCACCGGGGAGCCTTCGACGTCGCGCCGAGCCGGCCCTGGATCGGGATCTCGTCGACCTTGATCACGATGCCGTCGATCTCGTGCTCGACCGAGTTGCGGTGCTCGCCGAAGTAGCGGACGAACTCCTTCACTTCCTCGATCGTGTCGACCACCTTGTTGTGCTGCGCGGTCGGCAGCCCCCACGCGTGCAGGCGCTCGTACGCGTGCGACTGACAGTCGATGTCGAAGCCCCGACGGGCGCCGATGCCGTGCACGATCATGTGCAGCGGGCGGGACGCGGTCACCCGGGGGTCCTTCTGCCGCAACGATCCGGCAGCGGCGTTGCGCGGGTTGGCGAACGGCTTCTCGCCGGCCTCGACCAGGCGCGCGTTCAGCTCGTCGAACTTCTCGATCGGGAAGAACACCTCGCCCCGGATCTCGACCAACTCGGGTACGTCGTGGCCGCCGTCGTCGCGCAACCTCGTCGGGATCTCGGCGATCGTGCGGATGTTCGGTGTGACGTCCTCACCGGTGCGGCCGTCGCCGCGCGTCAGCGCGCGCACCAGCCGACCGTTCTCATACAGGAGGTTGATCGCCAACCCGTCGATCTTCAGCTCGCACAGATAGTGGAACGACCCCGTCCCCAACTCGCGGGTGAGCCGGTCGTCCCACTCGTCGAGCTCGTCCTCGTTCATCGCGTTGTCGAGGCTGAGCAGGCGTTCCAGGTGGTCCACCGAGGTGAAGTCGGTCGAGTACGTGCCGCCCACCTTCTGGGTCGGCGAATCCGGCGTGCGCAGCGCCGGATACTCCTCCTCGATCGCCTCCAGCTCCCGCATCAGCGCGTCGAACTCGCCGTCGCTGACCACCGGCGCGTCCTTCACGTAGTAGCGGAAGCGGTGCTCCTCCAGCTCACGGGCGAGGGTCGCGGCGCGTTCGCGCACCTCGGCCGGGATCTCGTCCACTCCGGTCGTCGCACCAGCCACGTCGTCGCCCTCCAGCGCCACCAGTTCGAATGAGGTTCGTGGCGTCCCGCGGGCGGTCGCCGAGGCGCGCCGCCGCGTTTCGCTACATGGCGCCTTCGGGGTCGTCCCGAAGCACCCGGCCGGCAGCCACGCTGTGGGACAGAGCGGCCCGGGCGTACGCCGGAGAGGCACCGGCGAGGCCACACGTGGGGGTCACCACGACGGCTTCGGCCAGGGACTCCGGCGGGAAACCGAGCCTGTTCCACAACGTTCCGACAGACCTGACGGTACCGGGCGGGTCGGACAGTGGACGCGCTCCCACACCGGGCTTGACCTCGGACGCGTCGCTCTCCGGAGGCAGACTCGGCACCACGCCGGCGAAGAGCCGGAAGCCGGCCTCGACCGCCTCGCCGATCGATTCGTCCTGGGACCGCCGAAGCAGCGAGACGTCGAGCGAGACGCCCGCCGCGCCGGCCTGGCGCAGCAGCGTGATCGGCGTGCCGGGCGCGCAGCAGTGCACGATCGTCGGCACACCCGCGCCCGCGATCACGTCCCGCAGCGTGTCGCGGACCACCGCCTTGTCCACGGCGCGCAGCCGGCCGAAGCCGCTCGCGGTCGGCACGTCGCCGGCGATCACGCCGGGCAGCGCGGGCTCGTCCAGTTGCAGCACCAGGTCGGCGCCGGGGATCCGCCGGGCCACCTCCGACACGTGCAGCCGGATGCCCTCGGTGAGTGACACGGCCAGGTCCCGGCACGCCCCCGGATCGGCCAACGCCTTGTCGCCGTAGGTCAGTTCGATCGTGGCGGCGAGCGTCCACGGGCCCGCGACCTGGAGCTTGAGCGGGCCGGTCCAGCCCTGGGTGAACTCCTCCAGGGCGTCCAGGTCCTGGCCCAGGTACGAGCGGGCCCGGCGGTGGTCGCGCCCGGGGCGGTCCACGAAGCGCCACCCGGAGGGCTGTACGTCGGTGTAGAGGTCGACCAGCATCCCGGCCGAGCGGCCGGTCAGGTCGGCGCCCGGACCGCGAGCGGGCAGCTCGGGCAGGTGCGGCAGGTCGGTCAGCAGACCGAGCACCATCTTGACGGTCTCGCGGATGTCCTCGCCGGGCATGGAACCGACCCCGGTGGCGCTGCCGGGTGGCCGGGGAGAAGTACGTTCTGGGGTGTCCACGCCCGGAAGCTTAGTTCGAGGCGGCTCGTGTGCCGCCGGCCGGCGCGGCGGTGTCCGGTGTGGTGTCCGGCGCGCCGGGTCGGGCCGGTGCGTCGGCGGCCGAGCGCAGCGGGACCTCGCGGACGAACCAGGACAAGGCGAACGCGAGCGCGGACAGGATCGCCAGTCCGATCGCCACGCCGTGCAGACCGCCGGTGACCGCCGTGTGGAAGGCGTCCCGCGTGGCGGCGGGCAACTCGCGCAACGCGGCGGGGGTCGGGTCGCCTCCGTCGGCGTGCTCCGGTCCCAGGCCGGCCTCGAAGCGGTGCGCGTACACCGCGCCGAGCAGCGCGACGCCGAGCGAGCCGCCGATCGTCCGGGCGAGCGTCGCGGTACCGCTCGCCGCGCCCAGGTCGCGCGGGTCGGCGCTGTTCATGGTGATCAGGATCGTGCTCTGCATCACGAAGCCCACGCCCACCCCGATCACCAGGGTCAGCGCCGAGGCCACGGCCGTGTTTGTGTGCACGCCCAGACCGAGCAGCACGAGCGCGCCGACGGTCATCACCGCACCGCCCAGGATCGGGTACACCCGGTAGCGACCGGTGCGGCTGATCAGTCGGCCGCTGGTGATCTGTACGCCGAGCATGCCGAACATCAGCGGCAGGAGCAGCAGCCCGCCCGCCGTGGGCGAGGCGCCTCGGACGAACTGCATGTACTGCGGGAGGTAGTTGCTCGCGGCCATCATCACCGCCCCGACCAGGAAGCCGAGCACCTGTGCGACGGCGAAGTTGCGATCGGCGAACAGCCGGGGCGGGATGATCGGTTCGGCCGCGCGGCGCTCGACCGGGACGAAGGCGGCCAGCGTGACGACGGTGAGCGCGGCCAGGCCGAGGATCTGCGGCGAGGTCCACGCGTACGTGGTGCCCGCCCAGCCGGCCAGCAGGGTCAGCGCGACGATCCCGATGGTCAGCAGCGCGGCGCCGGCGTAGTCGATCCGGGCCCTGATCCGCACGGTGTCGAGCCGGATGCCGAAGCCGACGATGGCGAGCGCGAGCAGTCCGATCGGCACGTTGACGTAGAACGCCCAGCGCCAATCCAGGTGATCGGTGAGGAAACCGCCCAGCAGCGGCCCGCCGATCAGCGCGATCGGCATGATCGCGCCGAACAGCGCCTGCACCCGGCCGCTGTCGCGCGGCGGTACGAGCACGCCGATCAGCGCGAACGCGCCGACCATCAGTCCGCCCGCGCCCAGTCCCTGGACGGCGCGGAAGGCGATCAACTCGTTCATGTCCCGGGCCATCCCGGAGAGCATCGAGCCGACCAGGAACACGCCGATCGAGGCCGTGAACACGCCCTTGCGACCGTAGAGGTCGCCGAGCTTGCCCCAGATCGGTGTGGTCGCGGCGGCGGCGAGCAGGTAGGCGGTCACCACCCAGGACAGCCGGTCCAAGCCGCCGAGGTCGCCGACGATGGTGGGCAGCGCGGTGCCCACGATGGTGCCGTCGAGCATGCCCAGGAACATGCCGAGGACCAGGCCGACGACGCCGAACGGGATTTTGCCGGGTGGGGTCTCGGATTCGTGTGACATGGCGCTTCCCTCGTGGCGGGTGGTCGGGTTCGAAGGCGTCGTCGGGTTCGGGGAGGGTCGTCGGGCTCGAAGGCCGTGGAGGAGTCAGGCCGCGTACGGGCGGACGGCCTTGGCGTCGCGCAGGGTGTGCGCCCACCACACGAGTTGGTCGAGCATGGTCTTCGCGGCGGCGTCCGAGGCCGGGTCGACGGCCTTGCCGTCGGCGTCGAACTTGTCCCAGTGGCCGTGGAAGCTGACCGTGTCCCGCACGGTGACCGCGTGCAACTCGGCCAGCACGACCCGAAGCTGCTCGACCGCGCGCAGGCCGCCGGAGACCCCGCCGTAGGACACGAAGCCGACCGGCTTGGCGTGCCACTCCCGGTTGTGCCAGTCGATCGCGTTCTTCAGCGCGGCCGGGAAGCTGTGGTTGTACTCCGGCGTGACGATCACGAACGCGTCGGCGGCGGCCAGCCGGGGCGAAACCTCGGCGAGCAACTCGGCGGTGCCGGGTGCCGGCGGCTGCCCGAAGGCCGGGAACACGGTGGGCAGCGGGGTCTCGATCAGGTCGACGACGTCCACGGTCAGATCGTCGCGACCGGCGGCGTGGGCGCGGGTCCACTCGGCCACGATGGGCGCGAAACGGCCGTCCCGGGTGCTGCCGACGATGACCGCGAGGCGCAGGGGGGTGGTGGCGGGCATGCCGGCTCCTTGATGTTGTGTGTACAGCGTATCTGTTGAAATACAACGTACACATGAGGGTGTACGACGTCCACTCTTGATACGTTGTACGCACAGCGGCAGTGCATCCGCGGCATCCGCCGTATCGCCGCGTCCACGCACTTCGGGAGGACCGCGCTCATGGCCGGGCAGAAGAAGAAGGCGGCACCGGCCGAAGCGGGGCCGGAGGCAGGGTCGGACACGGCGTCGGACGCGGGCGGCGAACCCCGGGTCTCGCTGTGGGAACGGCTGGAGAACCCGAGTCCCGCGCCGCGCACCGTGCTCACCCCGGCGCGGATCGCCGAGGTCGCGGTCGGGATCGCCGACGCCGAGGGCATCGACGCGGTGACGATGCGGCGACTGGCGACCGAACTGGGCGTCGCGCCGATGGCGGCCTATCGGTACGTGTCGGGCAAGGACGACCTGTTGGAGCTGATGGTCGACCGGGTCTACGGCGAACTGCCCGCGCCCGAGACCGGCGCGGGCTGGCGGGCGACGCTGCGGACGCTCGCGACGAACACCCGCGACATCGTCCTGCGGCATCCGTGGCTGGTGCTGTTGCCGTCGGCGCGCGCGGCGATCTCGCTCACCCCGAACCGGCTGGCGGTGGTCGAGTGGGGGATGGCCGCACTGGCCGAACTCGACCTTCCGCCGGACGAGTTGATGGTCGCGGTGGACACGGTCGGTGCGTTCGTTCAGGGCCGCACCGCCTCCGAGGTGGCCACCCGGCGGCTGATGGAGGTGCGGGGCGCGGCCGACGGCCACGCACTGCGAACGCAGCTCGCCCCGGAGATGACCTACCTGATGAGCACGGGCCGCTACCCCACCTTCCACGCGTACCTCGGGGCCGCCCGGCGCAAGGACGATCCGCGCTGGCAATTCGAAACCGCCCTCGACTGCATCCTCGACGGCCTCGCCACCCGCCTGGGCATCTGACCTCGCGAGACGGGTTCGTCATGTACTGCATGTACATCTGATACATTCGTGACATGAGTGAGCCCGTGATTGCCTCCATGGCCGAGGTCCGCAGCCACCTCGCGGACGTCCTCGATCGCGCTCGGCGGGACGAGACGCCGACGATCATCACGCGACGGGGGAGGGAGGAGGCCATCGTGATCGATATCCACGAGTACCAACGCCTGCGGCAGCTCGCGGACCGAGTCGAGGACTCCTGGCTCAACACGCTGGCGGACGAGTCGGAATCCGAGGGCGTCGAAGGGTCGGTTTCCCTCGAGGAGATGGCCGCCCTGCTCCGGGCCCAACAGGGCTGATTCCGCATGGGTTACGTCACGCGGTTCACCCCGCATGCCCAGCGGGATCTGCTCAAGATTCCCCGTCCCGACGCCGTGCGGATCCTCCATCGCCTGACGGAACTGCAGAGGGCGATGGACGAGGGGGACACCGCTGCCTTCGACATCAAAGCCCTACAGGGGCACAGTTCGCGATGGCGTCTCCGCGTCGGGGACTACCGGGTCGTGTACACCGTCGAACATGGCCAACTGATCGTATGGGTAATGGTCGTCGGCAATCGCCGCGACGTCTACCGCGGCCGGTAGGGCGGCCCGAAGCCGCGTCACGGCCCGTGGTGGCGACAACCGGCTCAGGCGACCTCGCGAGGCGCCAGCCGGAGTGCGTCCACCGCCATCCTGGCGGCCGTTCCGATCACCGCGTCGGCGGCCGGGAGTGCCGCGGACGTGTCGGCGGACCGGGTGCAGATCGCGATCGCGTACCGGCCGCCGTCCGGATACTCGACCACCCCCGCCTCGTGCCGCAGCGTGGGCAACGTCCCGGTCTTCCCGGACACCCGCACGTCGTCGAACGGGAAGCCGGACGCCATCCGATGCGACCACGCCTGAAGGCCGAGCACCCGTCGCAGCCCCACCCCGTATTCGCCGGTACACGCCTCGTCCCGCCAGATCGCGCCCAGCAACCGGGTCAGGTCACGCGGCGTACCCCGGTTGGACCGGCTCGGGTCCAGCGCCCGCAGCCGGGCCACCACGGTCGGGTCGACCAGCGCGGCCGGGCCGCCCGGCCCCGCGTCCGCCCGCAGACCGGCGTACATCTCGCGCAGGGGCTCGATCGCCACCGTGCGGGTCAGGCCCAGTTCGAGCATCGTCGCGTTGACCGTGTCCAGGCCCAGGGTGTCCCACAGCGCGTCGGCCGCCGCGTTGTCGCTCACCGCGACCGCGAGCGACGCGAGGTCGCGCAGCGACATGGTGACCGGGTCCAGCATCGCGGCCACGCCGGTACCGCCCGGACTGCGCGCCGCGCCCGCGGGCAGCTCGATCCGCTCGGTCAGCTCGACCCGACCGGCCGCCGCCTCCCGGAACAGCGTGGTGACCAGACACAGCTTGTGCAGGCTCGCCGTGCTGTACAGCGTGTCCGCGCCCAGATCGACTTCGGCGCCGGTGTCGATGTCGACCGCGTGCAGCACACCGCTCACCCCCGCGTCGGCGAACGCGTCGGCGATCCGAGCCCGCGCGGCACGCCGTCGGCCACCGTGCGAGCCGTGCGAGCCAGGCGCGGATCCGGGCCGGGTCACAGCGGGAACTCCGAGGCCGGACGCGGAAAGAGCGGCCGCCCGGGATGTTCGGCCAGGACACCGGCATGCCGCCGCAGCGCCGCGTGCGCGGTCTCGGCGAACGCGCGTACGGCCGGCCCGTCGGTGCCCCGCGGCCACGCCGTCGAGGTCCGCCACGCGAGCGGCCCGCCCGCCAACGGGCGCCACACCGTGCCCGGCTCGGGCGCGGTCTGCGGGACCAGCGCCACCGCCGCGCCGGACAACACCAGGGCCCGGGCGAAGTCGCCGCCGGGCACGTCGTGCACGACCGCCGGCGTACACCCGTGTCGGGCACACGCGGTCAGCGTCTCGTCGTACAGCGCCGGGGCGAACTCTCGCGGGAACAGCACCAACTCACACCCCGTCAGGTCGGCGAGCGCGACCTCGGTCGGGGTCGCGAGCGGATCGTCGGCGGCCAACAGCACGCCGAGCGGTTGACGCAGCATCGGGCCCACCTCCAGGTCGGCCACCGCGCACGGATGCCGGACCACGCCGACGTCCAGGGTGCCGGCCGCCAACTCGCGCAACTGCCGGGTGGTGGTCAGCTCGCGCAACTCCAAAGCGCCGCCCGGCGAACGCTCTCGGAAGCCGGTCAGGATCGCCGCAACCGCCGCACCACCAAGATCGGGCGGGACCGCCGCGCGGATCGCACCGATGGTCCCACCGCGCAGCCCGGCCACCGCGGCACCGAGCCGGTCGGCGGCGCCGAGCAGCTCGCCCGCCTCGGCCAGCACGACCCGGCCCGCCGGGGTCAGCACGACGCCTCGGCTGTTCCGGTCGAACAGGCGCACGCCGAGTTCGCGCTCCAGCCGCTGGATCCGCTGGGACAACGATGGCTGAGCCATGCGCAGGCGCTCGGCGGCCCGGCCGACATGTCCTTCCTCCGCGACGGTCCGGAAGTACCGGAGATGTCGGAGCAGGTCCATGGCCGGCGATGATAGCCGTCCGACTATCGCTCCCGGCCCGATCACGATCCCGGAGCGGGCGGGCGACTCGCGCCCGAGGGCGGTACCGACCCGACCGGTGGGCGGCGCCGATCCGACGCCGAGCCGCTTCGGCCGACACAACGCGGGGCCCGCTCGGATCCGTCCCGAACGAGCCCTGCGTCGTGCGACCGGGCCCCGCGTCCTGCGCCGACGTCAGGTTCCGAAGGCCAACCCCACACTTCGACCTATCTCGCGCCGCTGGAGGTAGAAACAGGCCTTGTGCGGCTCCGCGCCGTGTTCGCCCGTGTATCCACCACGCAGCACCGGCCCGCCCTCCGCGGGAACCGGGAACATCCGTGACAGGGTGGGATCGGCCGCCACGAGGTCGTCGCGGTCGGCCAGGTTCACCCAGTTCTCCACGAACGCCGGCGGCTGCGCGGGCTGCGGTCGCACCCACGAGTCGACGACGGTGTTCGGGCCCAGCGGCGACCCGAGCGTGATCAACAGCGGCAGTGGTCTGCGCAGCCGGTGCGCGAGTTCGTAGGCGACCACCGCACCGAGCGAGTGCCCGATCACCACCTTGGTGTCGAAGCCGATCTCGGCGCCGACCCGATCCAGCACCCGATTGCGGGTCTGATCATCCGTCAGGTAGCGGGTGAGCTGGGTCAGCGCCTTGTTCACGAAGCCGCCGGCCGAGCCCGGGCCGTCGGCGGCGAACCAGCGCAGCCCGGCCAGTCCGCAAGTGGGGGAGAGCACGACGGTGCGCCCCGTCTCCCCCGGCCCGCCCTCCAGGCGGGCGATCTCCCGTGCCGCACGCTGTCGTTCCGGCGGGACCGAGCCGCGAACCGCGGCGCGATCCAGCCATTCGCGACCTATGCGCGCGGTCACCTCGTGCTGGATGTCCTCGTCGATCATCTCGCCCTGCGACGGGTGCCGGCGGAGCAGGTCACCATAGAACGCCATCCGCGCGTCGATTCCGCGACGGGTGTGGCGGTACTTCCACAGCCGGTCCGCGACCTCGGGAAACCCCGCTGCCTTCACTCCCCGGGCCAGACGTGGGACCCACTCCTCCTCGAGTGTGTGGGCCGACCTGTATTCCTGCGCGATCCCGTGTACCAGCACGATGGCGGCCATCGTGTCCCCTCCCAAGCCCCGAGTCCTTGACGAGCGCGCTCTCGGACGCCGGGCCCAAGAGTTGTGCGAAGGGCCGATCGACGCGGGGGGACGCAGACCGGAGAGTGGCTTCGCAAGGTTCTCTTACCCAGTCGGTAACGGAAGTTGGCATTTGAGTGAAGTTACTTCCGGGTTGTTCGACGAGATGTGCCATCCGGCCGGAATTATTCGCACCCGGGGTACCGCCGGCTCGGGGCCGGCGGGCGGGTCGCGAGGCGCCGGCGGGCCGCGCCGATGTCGGCCATCGGGCCAATAGACTGGCCTGCATCACACCCGTCAAACCGAAGGAACCCGCTGCATGCCTGGCATCACGCGCGAGGAGGTCGCCCACCTCGCCCGGCTGTCGCGGCTGGAGCTCGGGGCCGAGGAGCTTGATCACCTCGCCGCGCAGCTCGACGACATCATCGGCGCGGTCGCCCGCGTCGCCGAGGTCGCAGCCGACGACATCCCGCCGACCTCGCACCCGCTGCCGCTGACCAACGTCATGCGGCCGGACGTCATCCGCCCCGGGCTCACCGCCGAGGAGGCGCTGTCCGGTGCGCCGGCCGCCGAAGAGCAGCGTTTCCGGGTGCCCCGCATCCTGGGAGAGGAGTGACGGCCATGACCGAGACCATTCGCTGGACCGCGGCCGAGACCGCCTCCGCCATCGCCGACGGCAAGGTCACCGCCGTCGAGGTCGCCCAGGCCCACCTGGACCGCATCGAGGCCGTCGACGCCAAGGTGCACGCGTTCCTGCACGTGGACGCGGACGGCGCGCTCGCCGCCGCCAAGGCCGTCGACGACGCCCGAGCGCGCGGCGACAAGCTCGGCCCGCTGGCCGGTGTGCCGCTCGCGCTCAAGGACGTGTTCACCACCAAGGGCGTGCCGACCACCTGCGGGTCGAAGATGCTCGAGGGCTGGAAGCCGCCGTACGACGCGACGTTGACCCGCCGGCTCAAGGACGCGGGCGTGGTCATCCTCGGCAAGACCAACATGGACGAGTTCGCGATGGGCTCCTCCACCGAGAACTCCGCGTACGGCCCGACCGGCAACCCGTGGGATCCGACCCGGGTCCCGGGCGGCTCCGGGGGTGGCTCGGCCGCCGCCATCGCGTCCTTCCAGGCGCCGCTGGCGATCGGCACGGACACCGGCGGCTCGATCCGCCAGCCCGCCGCGCTCACCGGCACGGTCGGCGTCAAGCCCACCTACGGCGGCGTCTCCCGCTATGGCCTGGTGGCCTTCTCGTCCTCGCTCGACCAGGGCGGCCCGTGCGCGCGCACGGTGCTCGACGCCGCGCTGCTGCACGAGGCGATCGCCGGGCACGACCCGCTCGACTCGACCTCGATCGACGCGCCGGTGCCGAACGTGGTCGAGGCCGCGCGCAGCGGCAGCGTCCGCGGCCTGCGGATCGGCGTGGTCAAGGAGTTCGGCGGCGAGGGCTATCAGGCGGGCGTGCTGGCGCGCTTCGCCGACGCGGTCGAGCTGCTGCGCGAACTCGGCGCGGAGATCGTCGAGATCTCCTGCCCGAACTTCACCTACGCGATGCCCGCGTACTACCTGATCGCGCCCTCCGAGGCGTCGTCCAACCTGGCCCGCTTCGACGCGATGCGCTACGGGCTGCGGGTCGGCGACGACGGCGAACACTCGGCCGAGGAGGTCATGTCGCTGACCCGCGAGGCCGGCTTCGGCGCCGAGGTCAAGCGCCGGATCATGCTCGGTACGTACGCGCTGTCGTCCGGTTACTACGACGCCTACTACGGCCAGGCACAAAAGGTCCGCACGCTCATCACGCGTGACTTCGAGGCCGCGTTCGGGCAGGTGGACGTGCTGATCTCGCCGACCACGCCGACCACCGCGTTCCCGATCGGCGAGCGTGCGGACGACCCGATGGCGATGTACCTCGCGGACCTGTGCACCATTCCGTCCAACCTCGCGGGCAACGCCGCGATGTCGCTGCCGTGCGGCCTCGCGGACGAGGACGGCCTGCCGGTCGGCCTCCAGATCATCGCGCCGGCCATGGCCGACGATCGGCTGTACCGGGTGGGCGCCGCCGTGGAGGCCGCCTACCTGTCCCGCTGGGGTGCCCCGCTGCTCGACCGCGCACCCGCGCTCTGACTTTCCGAGGAGTCGATATGGCCAAGAAGAAGAAAGCCCCCAAGAGCAACGTCGCCAAGGTCTTCAGCGTCGGCATGCAGCTCTTCGGCGCGATCGGCGTGCTCAAGCAGATCAAGGAGGCCCGCGGCAAGAACGACAAGCTGGAGCTGGCCGACGCGGTGATCAGCGCCGCCGCCGTGGTCACCGGCTTCGCGCTGCTGATCCGCGCGATGCGCGAGGTCGAGGAAGAGCTGACGGAGGCCGACGCCCTGTGAGTACCACCAGCCTGATGTCCTACGAGGACGCGCTGGAGACCTACGACCCGGTGATGGGCCTGGAGGTCCACGTCGAGCTGGGCACCGCGACCAAGATGTTCTGCGGCTGCTCGACCGAGTTCGGCGCGGAGCCCAACAGCCAGGTCTGTCCGACCTGTCTGGGCATGCCCGGCGCGCTGCCCGTGGTCAACGCGGTCGCGGTCGAGTCGGCGATCCGGATCGGCCTCGCGCTCAACTGCAACATCGCCGAGTGGTGCCGCTTCGCCCGGAAGAACTACTTCTATCCGGACATGCCGAAGAACTTCCAGACCTCGCAGTACGACGAGCCGATCGCGTTCGACGGGTACCTCGACGTCCAGGTCGAGGGCAAGACCTGGCGGGTGGAGATCGAGCGCGCGCACATGGAGGAGGACACCGGCAAGTCGCTGCACATGGGCGGCGCGACCGGTCGCATCCACGGCGCGGACTACTCGCTGCTCGACTACAACCGGTGCGGCATCCCGCTGATCGAGATCGTCACCAAGCCGATCGAGGGCGCGGGCGAACTGGCCCCGCTGGTGGCCAAGGCGTACGTGGCCGAGCTGCGCGAGCTGATCCGCGCGCTCGGGGTGTCCGAGGCCCGGATGGAACTCGGCCAGATGCGCTGCGACGCGAACCTGTCGCTGCGCCCGAAGGGCCGGGAGAAGTTCGGCACCCGCAGCGAGACCAAGAACGTCAACTCGCTGCGTTCGGTCGAGCGGGCCATCCGGTTCGAGATCCAGCGGCACGCCACGGTGCTCACCGACGGCGGCACCATCGTGCAGGAGACCCGGCACTTCCACGAGGACGACGGCAGCACCACCGCCGGTCGGATCAAGGAAGAGGCCGAGGACTACCGGTACTTCCCGGAGCCCGACCTGGTGCCGGTGGCGCCCTCGCGCGAGTGGGTCGAGGAACTGCGCTGCACGCTGCCCGAGCTGCCGTCGCTGCGCCGCGCCCGGCTCCAGGCCGAGTGGGGCGTCAACGACTTCGAGATGCAGTCGATGGTCAACGCGGGTGTCCTGGACGTGATCCTGGCCACGATCGACGCCGGGGCCGACTCGGACGCGGCGCGCAAGTGGTGGCTGGGCGAGCTGTCCCGGCGGGCCAACGAGCGCGGCGTCGAGGTGGCCACGCTGCCGATCACGGCGGCCCAGGTCGCGCGGGTGGCCGCGCTGGTCAAGGGCGGCGAGCTGAACGACAAGCTGGCCCGCCAGGTGATCGACGGCGTGCTGGCCGGCGAGGGCGAGCCGGACGCGGTGGTCGAGGCGCGCGGGCTCAAGGTCGTCTCCGACGACTCGGCGCTCGGCGCGGCCGTGGACGAGGCGATCGCGGCCAACGCGGGCATCGCCGACAAGATCCGCGGGGGCAAGGTGCAGGCGGTCGGGGCCCTGGTCGGCGCGGTCATGAAGACCACGCGCGGGCAGGCCGACGCGGCTCGGGTACGGGAGCTGATCCTGGAGCGCCTGGGCGTGTCCTGACCCGTCGTGTTCGGCGGTTCGGCGGTTCGGCGGGTTCGGCGGGTTCGTTGTGTTCGACGTGTTCGTCGTTCGCCGTTCGCCGTTCTCCGTTTGTGTGTTCGTGGTTCGTCGAGGAGGGCCTTCGGTCGCGTTGCGATCGGGGGCCCTTCGGCGTGTGTGTCGTCGGGCGTGGGGGCGTGCCGGGGTGTCCGTAGGTACCGGGCGATGTTCGGCCGGGGTTCTCCCTAGGTCTGTTCGACCCCCTTATCGGGTTCTTCTCGGACGCCTTAGATCGGCCGTGGACGAGGTGAGCGACTCGGATGCGGCATCCGACCGATGCCCGAAGGCCCCCTGGGACGCGAGGCTCGTACCACGAGCCGGAGCGACCGGTTCGGTGACCAGGAGGTCGACACCATGTTGGAGTACGAACTGTTCCAGGCCCGTGAGCGCGAGCTGCGGGCGACCGCCGACCACGACCGGATGGTCCGTGAGGCGCTGAAGGCGGGTCGGCGTGCGGCCAAGGCCGCGCGGGTGGCCCGGCGCGAAGAGCGGCGAAGCGGCCAAGGTGCCGGCGGTCTCAGTTCCGATCGCGGCGTATTCGGGTGGAGCATCGGAAGCCTCCACCTGCACGCCCGGTGAGTACGTGACGCCGGACACGCCCACTGAAACCCCTTGGTTGACCTGCGCAAACGGGTTTCGCCGGGCGAGAAATCCCCGGCTGCGCACCGGCGGGACATGACATGCTCGGCACTGTGGCGAGTACTTCTGTTTCTCCCGTGTTCGTAGGCCGGTCAGTGGAAATGGCGCGGTTCCTCACGGCTTTGCGCGAAGCCGACGAGGGCACGCCGGGCGTCGTGCTCGTCGGGGGCGAGGCCGGCGTCGGCAAGACGCGCCTGCTCCAGGAGTTCCTGGAGCGTGCGGAGGCGCAGGGCGCGGTGACCACCGTCGGTGGTTGTCTGGAGTTGGGCGCGGAGAGTCTGCCGTTCGCGCCCATCTCCGCCGCGCTGCGCACGCTCTCCCGCCGGATCGGCCCCGAGTTGGCCGAGGCCGTGGCCGGCCGCGAGCGCGATCTCGCGTGGCTGCTGCCCGACCTCGCGCCGGGCACGATCGCGCGCGACGGCGAGTTCGACCGGGTCCGGCTGTTCGAGCTGATGCTCGGTCTGCTGGAGCGGCTCGGCGGCGACCGCACCCTCGTGATCGCGATCGAGGACCTGCACTGGGCCGACTCGTCCACGCGCGAACTGCTCGGCTTCCTGTTCCGGCTGCTGCGTACCGGCCGGATCCTGATCGTCGGGACGTATCGGGCCGACGCGGTCGGGCGGCGGCATCCGCTGCGGTCCTTCCTGGCCGAGTTGGACCGGGTGCACAACGTGGCCCGAATAGACCTGGCCCGGCTCACCCGCGCCCAGGTCGGCGACCAGTTGCGCGGCATCCTGCGCGAGGATCCGCCGCGCCGCCTGATTCGTCAGATCTTTCAGAAGTCCGAGGGGAACGCGTTCTTCGTCGAGGAACTCGCCTGTTCCATTCGGGATGGGCAACTCACGGGTATTTCGGATACTTTGCGGGATTTGTTGCTGATTCGGATCGAGGAGCTGTCCGAGGACACCCAGAAGGTGATCCGACTGGCGGCGATCGGCGGGGTCACCGTCGGCCACCGGCTGCTCACCGAGGTGTCCTGGCTCGACCCGGACCGCTTGGAGGAGGCACTGCGCACGGCGGTGTCGGCACACGTACTGGTACCCATCGGGGACGAGTTCCAGTTCCGGCACGCGCTGGTGCGCACCGCGATTCGCGAGGACCTGATGCCGGGGGAGCGGGTCCGGCTGTACGCGACCTTCGCCGAGGCGCTGGAGCGCTGTCCGGACCTGGTGGCCGCCGACGAGTTGCGCGGTCGAATCGCCACGTACTGGTTCCACGCCGGCAAGGCGGTCAAGGCGCTGCCGGCGGTGCTCGCGGCGGCCGAGGCGGCGCGGGAGCGGTACGCCTTCGACGAGCGCACCCGGCTCCTGGAGCGCGCGCTGCTGTTGTGGGAACAGGTGCCCGACCCGGAGGAGCTGAGCGGTCGACGGCTGCTCGACATCTACATGGAGGCGGTCACCGCGGCCCGGCTGGGCAGCGAGCGCGAGTTGACCATCCACTTCTGCAAGCGCGCGATCGAGTTGGTGGACCCGGTCGCCGAGCCGGAGTTGGCCGCGTTCCTGTGGCGGGAGAAGGCCCAGGGCCTGCGCAACCTGTGCCGCTCGTCGGGCATGCCGGAGCTGCGCCGGGCCAAGGAGATCCTGGAGGGCCTGCCGCCGTCGATGGAGCAGGCCCGGGTGCTCGCGCACATCGCGCGGGACCGGATGCTCGACGGCGAGGGCGACGAGGCGATCGCCGAGGCGATGGTCGCGCTGGAGCGTGCGCGCACCGTGGCCAGCCCCGACATCGAGGCCGAGGCACGCAAGACCCTCGCGTGCGGTCTGGTGCAGATCGGCCGGATCGAGGAGGGCATGGCACAGCTCGAGCTGGCCGAGCAGGGCGCGATCAGCAGCCGCGAGCCGGACAGCCTGGTGCACATCCTGAGCAACAAGGCATCGCTGCTGGAGGGGTTGGGCCGGCATCGGGAGAGCGCGGTGGCCGCGCGGCGCGCGATGGAACTCGCCGCCGAGCGCGGGCTCACCCGCACCTCCGGCTCGTTCGCGCTGGGCAACCTCGCCGAGTCGCTGCTCTCGGCCGGCGACTGGGCCGACCTGGAGACGCTGGTGGAGAAGACCCTCGACCTCGACCCCGGGCCGCAGACCACCCGCCACCTCGAACTGCAACTGGTCGACCTGTGTCTGGCCCGGGGTGACGTACGGGGTGCGACTGCGCACCTGAAGCGGTCCCGACTGGCCGCGGGATCGCGCTACGTCGAGGCGCAGTACGGGATCCCGCTGGCGCGGGCCGAGATCCGGGTGGCCGAGGCCCAGGGGCGACTGGACGAGTCCCGCGAGGCGCTGGTGGCGGCACTGGAGGGGGTCGGCTGTCCGCCGGGCCACCAGCGGTACATGTGGCAACTGCTCGCCGACGCGGCCGGGAACGAGGCGGACGCGCGCACCTCGACCGTGCGCCCTCGCGAATCCGAGCTCAGGACCCGCCAGGACATCGCCGACCGGATCGCGGCGATGGCGGATTCGCTCGCGGTCGACTGCGTGCTCGACGCGGCGTACGCGGGGCTGGTCAAGGCCGAACTGGCCCGCGCGGCGGGCACCGACGACGCCGAGCAGTGGGGCCGGGTGGTGTGCTCCTGGGAGCTGACCGAGCAGCCCTATCGCACGGCCTGGGCGCAATTCCGGCACGCCGAGGCGCTGCTCGCCGCCGGCGACCGCGACGCCGCGGCGACGCCGCTGGCCACCGCCGCCGAGGTGGCCGTCCGCCTGGACGCCAAGGCCCTGCGCGAGGTCATCGACCTGCTCACTCGCCGCGCCCGGATGGCCCCGAGCCCCCAGGGCGACCCCGGCACCCCGCTGCCGACCCTCACCCCACGCGAGATCGACGTCCTGCGACTGGTCGCCGACGGCCGCAGCAACCGCCAGATCGCCGAAGAGCTCTACATCAGCGTCAAGACAGCCAGCGTCCACGTCTCCAACATCCTCGCCAAGCTCGAGGTCACCGGCCGGGGGGAAGCGGCAGCGGTGGCACATCGGCTGCATTTGGTGGACGGGTGAATTCGTGGGGGTGGGGGTGGGGTGGGGCGGCGTTGCCGTCGGCGGGGGAGACGGGGTGGGCTCGGCGGGGGAGACGGGGTGGGCTCGGCACGGCACACGGGGCGGGCTCGGCACGGCTGGGGTGCGGGGGTCGTGGGGTGGGTTGGTGGGTGTGTGTGTGGGGGGGCGTGGGTGAGGCCGGGTCGGGGTGCGGGGGTCGCGGGGGCGGGCGTGGTGGGCTGGGCAGAGTCGTGTTCCGCGGCGTTGCTGTTTGTTGGGCGACTTCGTCGCCGGCTCGGGGGGGGGGGGGGGGGGGGGGGGGGGGGGTGGGGGTGTTTTTTGCCCCCGCCCCCCCCCCCCTTCCCCCCCCCCCCCCTTCCCCCCCCCCC